>CAYWNX010000103.1:0-8388 GCA_964459735.1 uncultured Dechloromonas sp.
GACGCGTCGAGATCGTTTTCTGGCTGTGACCGCGACGATAATACTCTGGGCGATTCCGGAGTCTTGAGGGTGAAAGGAGGCAACCCCTGCGGCACCCTCCTCCTTCTCGTTGACCAACATGGACGCTTGAAGTTCGGTCAGGGGAACGCCTGCGACGTCGAGTCAAACCTCGGCCAGTATCCGGCGCAACTGGTCGGCGTCGACCGGCTTGACCAGATAGGCGTCGAAGCCGGCTGCCAGCGCCTGTTCGCCGTAATTGTCGTAACCGTAGCCGGAGATGGCGACCATCCTTCCGGCATAACCGGCGGCGCGGCTGCGTTTGGCGACTTCAAGGCCTGTCAGCCCGGGCAGGCCGATATCGACTACGGCCACGTCGGGGCGCTTTTCGAGCAGCGAACTCAGCCCGCTGATGCCGTCGGTGGCGCACCAGACCGAATGGCCGTCCAGTTCCAGCATGGTATGCAGGGTGTCGAGCGCATCCTCGTTGTCTTCGATGACGCCGACCCTGCGCCGGCGTGAGGGCGGCACCCGGGAGGGCTCGCTCACGGCAGGCGGTGCCGCGACAGCCGGCAGGCGCACGGTGAACACCGTGCCGGCGGCTGAACTGCTGGCGCTGACCGTACCGCCATGCAGTTCGACCAGCCGGCGGACCAGGGTCAGCCCGATACCCAGGCCGCCGGCCCGCCGGTCGAGTGTGCGTTCGGCCTGGACGAACAAGTCGAATACTTTGGGCAACAGGGCAGGCTGAATGCCGATGCCAGTATCGCGGACTTCGAGCAGCGCCTGCTCGCCGTCACGGCCGACACGCACCTCGATCTGGCCACCGGCCGGCGTATATTTCAGTGCATTGGTCAGCAAATTGTTGACCACTTGTTCGATGCGCGTCGCGTCGGCGTCGATCCACACCTCATCGAGTCCGATGATCAGGTGGTGGCGGTCGGCGATGCCGGTCAGTTGCGTTGTCGCCAACAGCCGCTCAACCAGCGACGCCAGGTTGAGCGGCTGGGAGGTCAGCAGGATCTTGCCGGAAATGACCCGGGCGACGTCGAGCAAATCGTCCATCAGGCGGGCCAGGTGGCGGGTCTGGCGAACGATGATGCTGCGCGCGCTGGTCGCTGTATCGGCGCCGGCGTCGACATGGTTCAGTACCTCGATTGCCGCGGCAATGGCCGACAGCGGGTTGCGCAGTTCATGGCCAAGCATGGCCAGGAACTCGTCCTTGGCCCGGTTCGCCGTCTCGGCTTCGATGCGCGCCGCGTGTTCGCGCTGGGTCAGCGCCGCCCGGCCGCGTTCCGCCTCCTTCTGGTCGCTGATGTCGAGGCTGACGCCGGTCATTTGCAAGGGCCGGCCAGCGTCGTCGTAGTTAATCATGATCCGGCAGGACAGCCAGCGCCCCAGCCCGCCGGGAAGCAGCGTGCGAAACTCCAGCGTTTCCTTTTCCTGGTGCGCGGCGCAGGTGTGGCGCAGCGCGTTTTCGACGCGTTCGCGATGTTCGCTGGCGATGCCGGCCAGAAAGTGCTCGAGCGAACATTCCTGGACCACCGCAGCCCGGCCAAACAGCCTGCACAGCCCGGGTGTCCACGTCAGCACGTCGGTTTCAAAGCGATAGTGGAAGAAGCCTACATGGCCTGCTTCCTGCGCCAGTTCGATCAGGCGCTGGCTTTCGCGCAGGTCTTTCTCGGCGTTGGCGAGATCGGCTTCGGCCCGCTTGCGCTCGGTGATGTCGATCATTGCGCAGAGGGCGCCGCGCGGCTGGCCATCGCTGTCGGATAGGGGCACGGCATTGACCAGCACGAATCCGGGCTCCTTGCCTTCAGTGACCAACTCCAGTTCGAGGCCCTGGACCGATTCCCCATGGGCGGCGGCGCGCTGTAGTGGCTGCTCTTCGTTCTCCAGCCGCTGGCGCCGATCTCCCAGAATCTGATACATGGCGGCCGTGGGCGCCGTCGGCGGACCGATCAGCGCATTCATCGCGGCATTGTGCAGGACTTCGCGGCAAGCCTGGTCCTGGGCAAATGCCAGGCCGATCGGACTGCTTTCGAACAGTGCTTCGAACTCGTTGGCCTTGCGCTGCAGCAGATCGCGCTTGGCCTTCAGCCGCGCATGCCCCGATTCCTCGAGCGCCTTGGCGGCGAGCAGGGCGTCGCGCAACTGCGCCACCTCACGGATCAATATCCGCTTGTCGGCCTGGCTCCGGGGATCGATGCTCAGCAAGTCGAGCCGGCCGGTCAGACGGCGGGCCATCAACAGTGCAAGCAGAACGCCCAGCACCAGGCAGGCGAACCCGGTCGTCAGCGCAGTGCCGATCGCCCGGTTGTGCCTGGCATCGAGCGGGCCGGCCAGCGTCCCGACATCGACCACCCAACCGGCCGGTGCAATTATTTTCCAGGCATCGTAGGTGGCCGCATCCGCGTTGCGCGGCGTTCGATAGATACCGGACGCAGCGGCACCAATCGAACTGACCAGCGAGTCCGGCAGTTTGTCGTTGCCAAATGCAGCGGGCGCTTCGCTCAACGAGATCAGCCGGTGCTCCCGGTCATAGACCCCGGCGACGCTACCCACCGGGGCTCCGACCTTTTGCAGCAGATCCTGCCAGACCGTGGCGGCGATCCAGGCGCCGAGGCGGTAGCGTGGTTTGCCGTCGATCATCACCGGAACTTCGATGGCTACGGTGTTTTTGTCCGGCCAGCGATCGACCGCCAGATTGGAGATTCGGGCCGCTGGATTGACCGCGCCGGTTGGTGGATCGGGAAATGGCGGTGGCGTGAAGCTTGGGGCGACAGTTTGGCTTGACCGGCCGGCCGGTGTTGCCGCGTTCGTCTCGAACAATAGCCTGCCTTCGCTGTCGAGCAGGTAGGCGCTGAGCCAGTTCGGGCGCAACGGCGAACGGGGGCCGCGCAACGATCTCTCAAAGGCGGCGATGTCACGGCGCTGAATGGAATCCAGGTTGGCGAGGACGGCCAAGGCATCGATCGAGGAGAGCAGCTCACGTTCGACGATATGCGCCAGGGAGTTCGCCGCTTGCTGCAATTCCAGGTGCGTGCGCTGGCGCTCCCCCTGAATCCCAATGAATATCCAGTAACTCATCAGGCTGGCGATTGGCAGCGTCGCGAGCAGGATCAACGCGACCAGATAGGTGCGCAGCGACGCAGTCGGCCAGGAGACGTTAATTTTATCGAGGAAGGCTGAAAACGTTTTCATAGCACTCCTCGGGAAAGCAAGAAAAACGCCAAAACCAGAGAGGATGCCTCAC
Source organism: uncultured Dechloromonas sp. (assembly GCA_964459735.1). Lineage (GTDB taxonomy): Bacteria > Pseudomonadota > Gammaproteobacteria > Burkholderiales > Rhodocyclaceae > Azonexus. Next base: position 3,254 of record CAYWNX010000103.1, read on the forward strand.
CATGCCAGCGCATAGCGAGCGTGGAAACGCAGAGCGAAACGTCTAGCGCTTTTTCGTGTTGCTGCACCATTCAGAACTCGACTGTCCACTCGCCGTCAGTGCAGTCCGGCCGCTCCGGGTCGGTAGATTTTTCCGTGTTGGTGGTAAAAAATTCCGGTGGGGCTGCGAAGTGCAGGCTTGAAATGGCTCGCCAGGCTGAAAATGAAGTGGTGGGTGGAGTGCTACGGTCAACCCGTTTTTTGGCGCAATTTTCAAAGTTCGCCACCAGCGCCGACGCTACCTCAAAGAATGAAGTGCGTGTTAATGAAGCTCGACTTGTTGCCAAGCACGATGGCGTCGAGCAGCTTCTTCGAGGCCTCAGTCTGTTTGGCGGCGACCATGGTGCGGATCGAGAAGGCGCGCAAGGCGTCATGGACAGACAGCGTGCCTTCGGCCGAATCCTTGCGGCCAACGAACGGAAAGACATCGGGGCCGCGCTGGCACTGGCAGTTGATATTGACCCGGCAGACCTGGTTGACCAAGGTATCGACCAGCGCCGCGATCTGCTCCGGATTGCTGCCGAAGATGCTGACTTGCTGGCCGTGGTCGGAAGTAATGACGTAGTCGAGGGCGGTTTCGATGCTCTCGAACGGCGTCACCGGAATGATCGGGCCGAACTGCTCCTCGCGGTAGAGCTTCATGCCGGCCAGCACCGGATAAAGCACGGCTGGATAGAACAAAGTCTCGACCGTGGTGCCGCCGCCGGGATTGATCACCTTAGCGCCCTTGGCCACGGCATCGGTAATGCACTCGTTCATGTAGCCGACCATCGCCATTTCGGGCAGCGGCGTCAGCACGACACCCGCTTCCCACGGCATGCCGATCGCCAACTTGCCGACTTCGGTGCAGAAGCGGCGGATGAACAGTTCGGCAATCGACTGGTGCACCAAAATCATCTTGATCGCCGTACAGCGCTGGCCATTGAAAGACAGCGTGCCGGTGATACATTCGCGGACCGTCAGTTCGAGGTCGGCATCGGGCATGACAATCGCCGCGTTTTTCGCCTCCAGGCCGAGGACGGCGCGCAGCCGGTTGGTCTTTGGGTGAGCCTTCTTCAACTGGTTGGCGACCGTGCTCGAACCGATCAGGGCGAGCACATTGACCTGGCCGGAAGCCATGATGTGAGGCACGACAACCTGCCCCTCGCCATAGACGATGTTGATGACACCGGGCGGGAAGGCACTGCGGAAGGCTTCGAGCATCGGGTAATAGAGCAGGACGCCGAAGCGCGGTGGCTTGAAGAGCACGACGTTACCCATGATCAGCGCCGGAATCAGTGTGCTGAAGGTTTCGTTCATCGGGTAGTTGTATGGCCCCATGCACAGCGTGATGCCGACCGGCGAGCGGCGGATCTGGGCGATGGTGCCGTCGGCGATCTCGAAGCGCGAGTTGCGGTTGTCGAGCCGCTTCAATTCCTCGACCGTGGCGCGGATGTAGTCGATGGTGCGGTTGAATTCCTTCTGTGAATCGGCCAGACTCTTGCCGATCTCCCACATGATCAGGTTCACGATTTCACGGCGGTGGGCGAGGATCTGGTTGGTGAAGTTGCCGACGCAGGCGATACGCTCGGCGACCGGCAACGTCGGCCACTGGCCGCGACCGTTGTTGTAGGCGCTCACTGCCGCAGCCAGCGCGGCATCGGCCTCGGCGGTGCCGGTTACCGGAAAACTGCCGAGTTCGACATGATTCAGACTGTCATCGGCGCCGCGAACACAGACCGGCGAATACACCGCCCGCGTCTCGCCGCCCCAGATCTGCATCTCGCCATTGATCAGGATGGTGCGCTGATGGATCGGTGCCAGGATGCGGCACTCGTCAGGAACTTCGTCGTCGCGGGGAAAGAGTTCCGCCAGTTGTTCAGCCGTTTTCATAGGTATTTTGAGTCATGATCAGCCAATGAGTTCAGACTAGTCCTGTCGATCTTCTCTGCCCGTGGGCTGAGGTTATTGAACGAACCACGCAGGTGCGGCAAGCAGTTGGCATACTCGTTCTGGACGAAGGCGAGCAGCGCCTCGCGGACCCGGCAACGCAGACCCCAGGTCTTCGACGCATCGCCGGCGCTGACCAGAATACGCAGTTGCATCGTTCTTTCGGTCGACTCAAGCACTGTCACGAACCGGTGACACCCCCCCTCCCCTCGAGAAGCACTCGAAGAGCTGGGGGCTGGAGGATTGTTGAAGCGGGTAATGTCCCAGGCGACTGGATCAGTAGCCCTTTTTTGGCTCGGTTTTCTGGTCGGCCGGTGCCATCTCCGATGTTGCAGGGGCGCTGGACGACGGAGCCACCGGGTTTTTCGACAAATCGGCCGGTGACGTCGATGGAGTCATGGCCGGTTTTTCCTGGCTGCTGCCGGCGCCGGTAGTCGGCGATTGCTCGGTCCGGTCGCAGGCCACCAGAAGCAGCGGCAGGACGAGGCTGGCTGTGATGATCGATTTGCTACTGGTAGGCATGATGTTGCTCCTTTCGGGGATGGTTTGTTGCGGAGTCCGGCAAGAGTGTCATTGCTCTACCGAACTCCATGAGATTCGCCGCTTTCAGGCGGTGGGCGGTGGACTGCTTTCGCGCCGGCGATTCTTTTCCTGCAGGCTCTTGAGCAGGCCGGCAATGCCGCCCTTTTCCACTTCACTGGCGAAAGTGCTGCGATAGTTGGTGACCAGGCTGATATTGGCAATCGCCACATCGAAAACCTTCCAGCCCGCTTCCGATTTCGCCAAGCTATAGTCGAGCGGAATCGGCTGATTGCCCGGTTTGTTGATCTGGCTACGTACAATTACCTCGTCGCCTGCACTCGGCTTGGCGGGCTTGAAACTCACTGTCTGGTCGCGGTAGGCAGTCAGCGAAGTGGCGTAGGTGCGGATGATAAGGGTGCGGAATTCCCCAGTCAGCGCCTTGCGCTGCCCGGCATCCGCTTGCTGCCATGACCGCCCGACGGCAAGACTGGTCATCCGGGCAAAGTCGAAATGCGGGGCGACCTTGGTCTCAATCAGGGCAATCGCCCGTTGACGGTTGCCGGACTGGATAGCTTTGTCCTTACGCAGAATGTCCAACACCTCCTCGGTAACATTCTTGACTAGCGCATCCGGCGCGCTCGCATCGCTCCGGGGCTGAGCTTGGGCAACTGCCGGGGCCAGGAAGAAAACGAATAACAACCAAACCAGGTAACTACGGATCATGGATTTCTCCTTGCTAATCGATCGCCCACTGGTGAGCAGCAATTGTCCCAAAGTCACTCGCGATGGCGTGACGACGGGTTAATTCAATCCTAGATTCGCGCTTGGGTGAAAACCGTCGGAATTTGCCGATTTGCTTGTAGGACAATGCCGATTGCGAGCGGCGTTTTGAACTCCGGCCAGGGCCGCCGGGTCAGACAGAAAATGCCATTTAGAGGAAGTTCCCACTATGCTCCGTGTTGCCATCGTCGATGATCATGAGATTGTCCGGGCTGGATTTCGCGAAATGCTGGCCGAGGAACTGGGCATCAGCATCGCTTTCGAGGCAGCTTCGGGCGAGGAGGCGCTGGCCCGTTTGCAGGAAACGGCCTGCGATGTCCTGTTGCTCGATCTCGCCCTGCCCGGCCAGAGCGGTGTCGATGTCCTGCGCATTGTCCGCCAGCGTTATGGCGACCTGCGCGTGCTGGTTTTGACCGGCTATCCGGAAGAGCGTTACGCCCTGGTAATGATTCGTCACGGAGCAGACGGATATCTGTGCAAGGAATGCAGCCGGGAAGAGTTGCTGCATGCCGTGCGTACCGTTGCCCAGGGACGTCGTTATCTCTCGCCGCAGATGACTGAACTGCTCGCCGACGAGGTCGTCGCGGGCGGCCCCTTGCTGCCTCATGAACAACTCTCCGAGAGGGAGTTGCAAGTTTTTCTGCGGCTTGCCCAAGGCCAGTCAGTCTCCGAAATTGGCGAAATTCTTCATCTCAGCGTCAAGACGGTGAGCACCTACCGGGCCCGCCTGCTGGACAAGCTGGGGGTGGCGAGCAATGCCGAACTCGCCACCTACGCCTTGCGCAATGGACTGCTGGTCGACTGAGCCGGGGAAATACCGAAAGCCAGACTAACATGCCCACCCCTGATCCTAACCTCGCGCTGAAGATCGTTCTCATCGAGGACTCACTGATCGTCCGCCAGACCATGTGCTCCCTGCTTGGCGAGTTGGCCGGGGTCGAAGTGGTGGGCGGCGCGGCAGATGAGTCGACGGCTATCGAATTGCTCCGCAGCCAACGGCCCGACCTTGCCATCGTGGACCTGGAACTGCGGGCAGGTAGCGGTATTGGTGTTCTCCGGGCGCTCTCGCAAAACCCCGACTACTTTGGCCACCCGCGGGCCGTCGTTTTTTCGAATCATGACCAACCGGTGCTGCGTGAACGCTGCTTGGCGCTCGGCGTCGAACGCTTCTTTGACAAGAGTGCCGGGATCGGGGAACTGCTTGCCTACGTCCGGCTGGCTGCATCCTCCTGAAGCATCACCAGCGGTGCCGGCGTGTTAGCGGCCAGCGGGATGCGGGCGAGAATGCGGGTGCCCATGCCGGGGGCGCTGCTGACAGTGAACTCGCCGGCGCACATCTGAACCCGGTGCTTCATTCCGGCCAGACCGTGGTGGTGGCCACGGACCCTGGCGGTCTGAAAACCCTTGCCGTCATCTTCGATTTCCATCTCCAGCCAAGCATTGATCACCCGCAGCGCGAGTTTTACATGGTGAGCCCGGGCGTGCTTGCGGATGTTGGTCAAGGCTTCCTGGGCAATGCGGAAAAGCGCCAAGGCCGGGGCTGGGGCGAGATCGATGTCGTCCGCCGGCAATTCCACACTCAAGCTCTCCCCGTCGTCCTGGATGAATTCGTCGCCAAGGGTGCGCAGGGTGCTGACCAGACCCAGCATTTCGAGCAGCGGCGGGCGCAGGTCGTCAATGATCTTGCGCTTCAAGGCAATGCCGTCGTCAAGCCGCTCTTCCAGCCTGGCTAGATGCTCGCGGCAGGGAGCGAGCGCCGGATCGTCGAGATGACGGGTAATCCACCCTATCTCCATCTTGGCCGCGGTCAGCAGTGCACCCAGTTCATCGTGCAGTTCCCTGGCCAGCCTAGCCTTCTCCGCCTCA
>CAYWNX010000104.1:0-8367 GCA_964459735.1 uncultured Dechloromonas sp.
TCCCGGTGCCTTAAAGGGTGGCGAGGAAGGCGGTGAGCGCCTTCTTGTCGGCTGCGGAAAGGTCCTCGCCGAAGCGGTGGCCCTCGTTTTCGATCTCTTGCGTGCAGGTCTCGTAATTGGCACTGAGGAAATCGCGTTTCTCACGCAGGATGTCGACGAAGCGGGCCGGATGCTTGAGGATGTCCTCGGCCATCGCCTGCAGGGTAGGCAGCAGATCCTTCTTGCCGCTGGCCTCCAGATTGGCCGGGTGCCGCTTGGCCAGGAAGAGGTCGCCGACCAGTTGCTTGTGCTGCAGGCCGTTGAGGAAGCCGGCGCTGGCCCCGGCCGGGATTCTCAACTGACCGAAGCCGCCCAAAGGCTTTTCGGTCTTGCCTTCCAGCGGGCGGATGCCGACATCGATGATCAGGTCGGCGTTGGTCAGGGTGCGCTTGCTGCCGCGTTCCTTCGGGTTCAGCAACTCGTGCATCGAGCGTTTGTAGAGTTCGAAACGGCCATCCACCGTCGGGTCGTAGCGTAGGCAGTCGGGCTGCTCGGCGAGCAGCTTGCCGTCGCGGTCAACGTAGCGGGCACGGTGAAAATCGTTGTCCGGATTGGCCGGCTTGCCGCAGATCTCGGGGCCGATGGCGTTGTTGTGCATGAACGGCGCCGTGGCCCAGACATTGACCAGCGAGATGTTGCGCATATAGCCGCGACCGCCGTCCTTCAACTCGCTGCGCTCCGGAATGTCGGCGACCATCGGTTGTTTGCGCAGGGTGTCGGAGGCGTATTCCATGTAGAGATGGCCGGCCCGGTGGTTGGAGTGCAGGGCGCGGCAGCGGAAGGTGCCGACTTCGGTGACCGGCGTCGATTGGTCGTTGCTGAGAAAATCGGCGCGCACCTTGCGCGGGTGGGCTTCATTGGGGGCGGCGAAATCGCGGTTTTTGAAGGCGCCGCCGGTACTTTCCGGAATGCTCGAATGGCAGCGCGCGCAGTTCTCGGCAAAGACAGTCTGGCCGCGGCCGACGGCGCCGTTGCCGAATTCCTTGTCGAGATCGGCCGCGAGGTCGGCCATCGAATAGGCAGCGGCCGGATTTGTCGCCTTGCGCTGATTGGCGCGGGCGGCCTGGAGATTGGTTTCATCGGACTCGGCCGAGGCGAAGAAATCGAGAACGTTCTGCAGGCGATCCTCGACCGCCCGGAAATTCGGGCAGTCGCGCCGGCACTGGCCGATATTGAATGGCGTCTGACCGAAGCCGCGCTGCTCCGGGTCCACCTGACGCATGTCGGAGAGGTGATTGACCCAGCATTGCTCGGCGCAGGAGCCGATATTGAAATAGACGCGCTGGATCGCCTCCAGGCCGCCGATCGAATCCTCGCCGCCCTTCAGGATGTGATGCACGCCGGGCAGCACGACCTTCTGGCCGCCCAGATTGATCATGGTCGTATCGTCCTCACGCGTGCTCTTCTGCCAGCACTTGCCGTTGCGGCCTGGTTCGCACCAGCACTTGTCCTCGTCCTTCTCGGCGCCGCAGGTACTGGCCTTGCGCCATTTGGTGACCATCTCGCCCTTGAAGACCGGGCGCTGGGCGACGTTGATCAGGGCGTTGATGGTGCCGGGGTTGTTGACCTGGTCGTGCGAAATGGCCGAAGTGTCGGTCACCCCCGGCCGGGCGTGGGCGAACATCTGGTATTCCAGCGCGCTCTTCGGCATGCCGGAGCCGAGCAGTTCGGACATCCGTGTGTACTGGTTGCCGATCAGGCCCTTGATGTTTTCCCATTTCGGATGCGCCGGATCGGCCGGCGGATTGAGCGGGTCGAAGGCGATATGGCAGGAACCGCAGGTGGTGCCGATCAGGAAGGGTGGTTCGACCGAAGCATCGGCCAGCTTGCTCGCCCGCTGGTCGGATTCGATACCGGTGGCGGCAGCCTTGGTGGCGGCGAAGCCGGACCAGTTGGCGTTACCGCCATTGAGCGCCTGCCACTTGGCGCTGTCGAAGCGTGGGTTGGGGAACTTGCGCAGGCCGAGGGCGCCGGTGGAGGTGCCGAACCTGAGGTCGCAGGCCGAATGGCGCTGATCGACCTTGCCGCCCTGGCTGTGCGGATCGTCGGCATCGAGCGCCGCATCCTTGAGGCCGCAGGCCGGGTCAACATAGCCCGGCTTGCCGACATATTTGAGCAGCACGTCGTCACCCGGGCACCAGTCGAAGCCGTAGGTTTCCTCGGGCGATTTGGCCGGGCAGTCAGGATCGCCGGGCTTGCAACAGGCCGGGTCGTTGATGATGCCCCAGGCCCAGAAGCGGTCGTCACGCTGGTCGGCGCGCAGGACGCGGAACCAGTCGACGAGCACGCCGATGCGCTGCTGGAAGGTATAGGTGTGGAAACGCTCGTTGCCGGCGGTGGCCTTGAACCAGATCAATCGTCCGACGCATTCAGATTCGTTCAGGCCCTCCCGGGCGCAAGCCTCGAAGTAGGGCGCGTCCTGGTCGCTGGCAGTAACTTCGGGGAGCGGCTTTCCGGGCGGCGCCGCCGCGACGGCTGGCGCATTCTCGGCAAAGGCCTCGCCGATATGCTGATCCTGACTTTGGAATATCCCGATGCCAGCGGCAAGGGTGACGAATGCCGCAATAGCGGCCAGCAGATTGCGTTTCATGCGTTTTCTCCCGGTCAACGCCTACGAGTTTCAGGCTGCTTGGATTCCACTCACATGCTTGATGACATTCGTAAGTTGTAGAAGTTCAAATACGGCTGCGCTTGGACATGACAGACATCGGCTGCCGCAAATGGCTTGTTGACTGAACAAAGTCGCGAACTAGAATGTCTATGAAGGACGTAGGCATAAATCAGGTTGAACAGAGCCCGCAGATGGCTCGCCAGGTTTCCCGAGGAGGCGATGATGGCACATGACGGCAAGACGCTCGGCCTGGCACTCTCGGGCGGTGGTTTTCGTGCAACCCTGTTCAGTCTTGGCTCGCTTTGGCGCCTCAATGATGCGGGGCTGCTGGGCAAACTGGACCGCATTACCAGCGTCTCCGGCGGCTCCATCCTGATGGGCGTTCTGGCCCATCGCTGGCGACAACTCCAGTTCGACAACGGCCGTGCCGGCAACTTCTCCCAGGTCATTGCCGATCCGGTCAGGGCCTTCTGCAGCAAGACGATAGATGTTGGCGCCGGCGTCGCCGGGTTGCTCATGCCATTCAAGAGTGCCGGTGAATTTCTTGTCGACCGTTACGAGAAGGATCTGTTCGGCGACACCCGGCTCAAGGACATCCCGGTCGCCGACGGGAGCGGCAATCCGAAGTTCATCTTCTACGCGACCAACATGCAGACCGGGCGAAGTTTCCGCTTCCGGCAGGACATGATCGCCGACTACATGCTTGGCATTTCGCGCACCACGAATGTCCCGCTCGCCGTCGCCGTTGCCGCATCGAGCGCCTTCCCGCCCATCTTCTCGCCGATCGTTTTGAAGACTGATCCGGCGGCGTGGAGTGAAGGTGGCAAGCTGCCCAGGCTGGATGCGCTGCGCAAACGCATTCTGCTGGCGGACGGCGGCGTATACGACAACATGGGACTGGAGTCGCTGGTCGACAATGTCGATATCGTCATGGTCAGCGATGCCGGCGCCCCATTCAAGATCGACGAAAAACCCGCCGAGGACAACGTCTTCCAGTTGGGCCGCGTGCGCGACATCCTCATCGATCAGACACGAGCCCTACGCAAACGCTGGCTGATTGCCGAGTTTGAAGCCGGGCGCAAGCACGGGGCTTACTGGGGTATCGGCACGGCGATGGCGGCCTATGGTGCAACGCCCCATATGGCAGGTGATACGGCGGTCAGCGACGCCCTGGAACAGATCGCGACGCGCTTGAGCAGCTTCGATGCCGAGCAGCAGGGGCACCTCATCAACTGGGGTTACGCTTTGTGTGACGTCTCGCTGCGCGCTCGGGTCGGTCTGCCGATTCCCATGGCCACCGCCTGGCCGGTACCGGCGTGGCCGCTGTGATTGGCGGGCAGCCGAGACCTTGAACCAGCGGAGGAGTCGTCATGGATCGGGAGCAACTGGCCAACTGGAGCCTCGAACTTGCAGATGAGGCATTTCCGCTGGCGCTTGCCGCGCTCGGCGTGCTCACCGCACTCGAACGCCCGCTCCTCGCCGAAGCTCATGGACCGACCGGCTGGCGTGTTGATGCACTGAAAGGACTGTTCACTCGCGCGCTGGTCGGCAACGCTGGTGTTCTGAAGTGGGCGCTTCCCGCAATTACCATGCGCCAGACCATGCCCAAAATCCGGGTAGTAGCTGCTGGTCACCGTCAAGCAGTCGCTATTCACGCTCCAGAGGCTGGCCTGTTGGCTGGCGTCTGGAACAAATTCCTGGCGGACTTTCCGGGCAATGGCATGCCGACGCTACGCGGTCCGCGCCTGGCAGTCAAAACAACGGCAAAAACATTCGGGCTGGCAATGGGGTACGCCGCGCTTCTGGCACGTCCCGAAGTAGGCGCTGCCAGCGTTTATCTGGATCAGGCCTTCCCATCCGATGGTCGTACCGACTGGCGCTGGCCGTTCACGCTGGCCACTCTGCCCGGCGATCCGCTCGCCGCACCCTTGGCTCGCCTGCAGCAACAGTTTCCGCCGGTCTGGCCGTTCCGTTTCGCCAGCGCCGGTCGCGATGATCCGCATGCCGAGGTGCTGGTCATTGGCGCCGGAGCCAGCGAGGCGCTGGCCCAGGTTCTCGCCAGCGGTCTGCGATTGCGCTGCGCGCTGGTCGTCGTCGCTGGTCTGGGGACTGATTCGGCGCGTAGTGCAGAGCCATTGTTGCGTGCATTGGTTGCCCGGGTTTCAGCCGAAGGCGTCGCGGTTCTTGCGTCGAATGATTCACCGCAGGCGTTCGCCGAACGTCTGAAACACTTTGCCGACGAACTGACGCACAACAAGACCATCGATGTGGCGCTGAGCGAGGCATTTCGCCCCGGTATGTTGCTGCTCCTGAATCGCGACCTGCTGGCGCTCAGTCATCTGGACACAACGGTAGCGAGCGTAGCGCAACGCTTGCGCCGGCTTCCCCGAACTTCCGGGGTGCACCTCTCGGCGCGATCGGCAGACCTTCTCGGCATATCGGGCGCAAACATCAGCGCTCCCGCACCACGCGTTATCGCTGATGCAATCGGTGCCTCAAGAAGTTCCTACCGTTTCGACAGTGAGGCCAACGAAGCATCGGCCGTCTCCGAATTGAGCCGTAGCATCAGCCGCGAGGAAGCCGCCGTGGCACGCCGGGCGACAACGCCGCGCTTTGTCCATCAAAAAAGCTGGCGCAAGGCGGCCGGGGAGTACGTCGAAGAGCGCGTCGGCTATCTGGTCGGGCAGCCTGTCATGGTGCAGATATTCATCGGGCCAAAGCGAGTTGACAGCGTCTCGGCGCCGACCGTTTTCCCGGAAGGCGAGTTACCCAAAAACCGCGAGACGCATCGTCTGCAAGTCGTTTTTCATGAACCTGGCCAATTCGAGCAGCCGATGCTGGGCGAGATTCTTTTGCCGCGCCAGGGCGACAGCAGCATGGCACGCTTCGTCTTCACCCCGAAGGTTGAAGGTGCGTTCGCCGGGCGGGTATCGATCCTGCACCGGGGACGTGTGTTGCAGACTGTGTTGCTGCATACGCAGGTTTTCCGCTCACCCGAGGCAGCATCCAGAACTGCGCCGGGGATCAGCCTCGATGATGAGACCAAAGTACGACACGACTGGTCCGACCTCGCCAAACGTCGGCAATTCGATCTGGCGGTCGTGCTCAATCACACCGATACGGGCGAGCCGACGCTTACCGGCATCACCGGTCAGCGCGCCTGGGCAACCAACCTTGAGGGCATCGAACAGCCGGTCCGCAAGCTCAACGAGCTGATCTCCGCGGTTGCCCATAGCGTGGCGGATTACGGTGACGGTCTCGACCAGGGCGAGAACCCGGCCTTGCTCGTCAAGCTCGCCCGGGTCGGCGCCAATCTCTATTCGCTGCTCTATCGGGATCAACTCAAGCAGATGGCGACCGATGGCCTCGATGTTGGCGATGCGGCCATAACTTATTTGCAGGTGGTCAGCGCCCGTCCGGATGCCGTCGTCCCGCTGGAGTTCATGTATGACTTCAACGCGCCGGATCATGACGCCACGGTCTGTCCCCAGCACCGCGAGGCACTTGAAAAGGGACGTTGCCCTGAAAACTGCTCACGTTCGTCGCAGCCGCGCGCACACGTCTGCCCGATGGGTTTCTGGGGCCTGAAGAAGGTCATCGAACGCCATATCTTTGACCCGAAAGCCGTTACCCCCGCCGGCGCCCAGGTGGTCGTCCAAGTCGAAGCGATGGAGGGCCGGGACCGCCTTGATCTGGGTGCCGGCGCGCTGGTCGGGCATAGCAAGGAAGTCCAGGCGGCTGAAATCGTCGCCTTGGTCAATCGGCTGGGGGCAAAGCCGGGAAGCAGTGTGCGGGTGGTCAAGGACTGGGATGAATGGATGGCCACCGTCAAGGCCAATCAGCCGGCCATGCTGGTGGCGTTTCCGCACAACGAAGGCAAGGAAGAGGATGTTTTCCTCGAGATCGGCGGCAAGAAACTGTACACGCTGGACTTGCCGGCCGAGTATGTTCATGCCGTGGGCGGGCAACCGCCGCTTGTCTTTTTGCTGGGCTGTGACGTTGCCGGTACGGCGCAGGATTTCTCCAGCCATATCCGGTTTTTCCGGCAGGCTGGTGCCGCAGTGGTCATCTCGACGATTGCGACGGTATTTGGCGCCCATGCCGTGCGCGTCGGTGAAGCCATTGTCGCTGGTTTGCTGCACACGGGCGAATTCAGTAAGGAGCGCGGCAAGGAGCGGATCGGCGAGGTCATTCGTGACGCCAAGCGCGCGGCGCTGCTCGACAGCGTGCCGATGGCCTTGTGCGTGGTGGCTTTCGGCGACGCCGACTGGCGTCTCTGATCATTTTCGGCAGGAGGTATATGCCTGACAAGTTCATGCGGATTGAAATGCTGCCGGCACTGCATGGCGACTGCCTGTTCGTCGAGTATGGGGATGGGAAGCGGATGCGACGCCTGCTCATCGACGGCGGGCCGATCGGCGCTTTCGCTGCCCTGCAGGATCGGCTGGATGCTTTGCCGCCCGGGGATCGACGCTTCGAGTTGATGGTGCTCAGCCATGTCGATACCGATCACATCGAGGGGATCGTCCGGCTTTTTGCCAATCCGAAACCATGGCCATTCGTCGTCAAGGATGTCTGGTTCAACGGCTGGCGGCACCTCGAACAGGCCCATGGCCTGCTCGGCGGCCGGCAAGGCGAATTTTTCAGCGCGCTGCTCGCCCGGCGACTTGACGATGGCTGCTGGAACGGGGCCTTCAACGGCGATGCCGTCGTTATTCGTGATGATGCCGCCTTGCCTGAACGTTTGCTCGCGGGCGGCATGAAGCTGACCCTGCTGTCTCCCAGCGTAGCCAAGCTGAACAGGATGCGCGATGCCTGGCGCAAGGACATACGCGGCGCCATCGAGCCGGGCGATCTTGATGCCGCGTGGGCGTTGCTGGCCAGCCAGAAGCGTTACCTGCCCGAGCAAGGGCTGCTCGGCAGCACCCCGGAACTCGATGCCTTGCTGAAGAAGCAATCACGCCCCGACAACGCCGCTGCCAATGGCTCGAGCATTGCCTTCCTGGCAGAGTTCGCCGGCAAGGGCTGCCTGTTCCTGGCCGATGCGCATCCCGATGTGCTCTGCGCTTCGCTGAAACGTTTGCTGGCGGCGCGCGGTCTGCAACGACTCGCCGTCGATGCCGTCAAGGTGTCGCACCACGGCAGCAAGGGCAACACCACGGACGAGCTGATGTCCCTGATTGAAAGTCCGAAGTTCCTGTTCAGTACCAACGGCGCGCAGTTCGGCCACCCGGACGAGGAAGCGGTGCGGCGGGTGATCGGTCGCTCCGTCCGGCAAAAGCCCGCGCTTTATTTCAACTATTTGAGCGATCACAACAAGGCCTGGAATTCGGTCGACCGGCAGCGGGCGTTGAACTACACCGGCATTTTCAATCTGAATGAAGGATCGCCCTTGGTCGTGCAGTTGTAGGGAAGGCTCGCCGGGTTGGTGAGCATCATTTGAACTTGCGGATCAGGTGTGGCTCAAACAGCATAAAAGCCATCAGGAAGGGGGGGCTCATGATCAGACAATTGCGAGACGCCGTCCCATGGAAGCGGGGAAGCGACCTGCCGCATTCGCGGTGATGTCCGCGTCCTATGCCGAACATCTTCATCAGCTATCGCCGGGACGATAGTTCCGCCACTGCCCAGATCCTCCACGACCAGCTTGCTGCGTGGTTTGTGCGCGACAGGGTATTCCTCGACCTGAAGGACATCGGGCTCGGCGAGAATTGGCG
>CAYWNX010000105.1:0-8328 GCA_964459735.1 uncultured Dechloromonas sp.
ATGAAGGAACTGAACGCGCTGCTGGCGCCGCTTGGCTTCGAAGTCATTCCACAGGGCCAGCTCGGCATTCCGGAAGCGCCAGAGCCACATTGCACCTTTGTTGAAAACGCGCTGGCCAAGGCCCGGCATGCGGCGCAGCTTTCCGGTTTGCCGGCGCTGGCTGACGATTCCGGCCTGTGCGTCGAAGCGCTGAGCGGCGCCCCCGGCGTCTATTCGGCGCGCTATGCCGGCGAACCGAAATCGGATGCGCGCAACAATGCCAAACTGCTCGCCGACCTGGCTGACCAGAGCGACCGGCGCGCCCATTTTTATTGCGTACTGGTGCTGGTCCGTGCCGCCGATGATCCGCAACCGATCATTGCCGAAGGCGAATGGCACGGCGAAATTCTCACCGCCCAGCGCGGCGCCGACGGCTTCGGCTACGACCCGCTGTTCTATGTCCCGACCCACTGCCAGACCGCGGCCGAACTGGATGGGGCGATCAAGAATCAGCTGTCACATCGCGGCCAAGCTATGCAAAAACTGATCGCCCGCCTGCCGGGGCTGTAAAAAGTGGCCCGCACCATTCCCATTTTCGCCGCAAAAACAGCGTCGACCGCAGCACCGCTCGAATTCCGTGTTTCACCGCCGCTGGCGCTTTATGTCCATGTGCCGTGGTGCGTCCAGAAATGCCCGTATTGCGATTTCAACTCACATGAGGCCGATGGCGCGATTCCAGAAACCGAATATGTCGCGGCGCTGATCGCCGATCTGCAATCCGCCCTGCCGCTGATCTGGGGCCGGCCGGTAACCAGCGTTTTCTTCGGCGGCGGCACGCCCAGCCTGCTCTCGCCAGCGGCCATCGACGAACTGATCGCTACCTTCCGGGCGCTCGCCATGCTCTCGCCGGAAGCCGAAATCACGCTGGAGGCCAACCCGGGTACGGTCGAGGCCGCCAAGTTCACCGGCTTCCGCAACGCTGGCGTTAACCGCTTGTCGCTCGGCATCCAGAGCTTCAACGATGAACATCTGCAAGCACTCGGCCGCATCCACGGCGCTGCCGAAGCGAAGCACGCCGCCCAACTGGCCGGCGAACATTTCGAGTCGTTCAATCTGGATCTGATGTACGGCCTGCCCGGCCAAACACACGAGCAAGCGCTCGCCGATGTCGAAACCGCACTCGGTTTTGCACCGTCGCACCTCTCCTGCTACCAGTTAACACTGGAGCCCAACACGCGCTTCGCCGCCTTCCCGCCGGTGCTGCCGGAAAGCGACATTTGCGCCGACATGCAGGAAGCCATCGAAAACCGGCTGGCGACGGCCGGTTACTTCAATTACGAAACCTCGGCCTTCGCGCTGACCGGCAAGCAATGCCGCCACAATCTGAATTACTGGCATTTTGGCGACTACCTCGGCATTGGCGCCGGCGCCCATTCCAAACTGACGCTGCACGACCGCGTGCTGCGCCAGATGCGCTGGAAGCATCCGAAGGCTTATCTCGACAACATTCGCAACGGCCAGCCGGTGCAGGACGAAACCCAGGTCGAACTGGCCAGCCTGCCCTTCGAGTTCATGATGAATGCACTGCGGCTGGCCGATGGTTTCCCGCCGGCGCTGTTCGAGGCAAGAACGGCACAGCCGCTGAGCAATATCCTGCCGAAAATTCGCGCCGCCGAAGCCGAAGGTTTGCTCGAGGTCGGCCCGGAGCGCATTGCCCCGACGCTGAAAGGCCGGCGCTTTTTGAACGTTCTGCTCGAACGTTTTCTATAAGACAAGCGCGGCCTGAATCAGGCCGCGCCCCAAGCATTAGCTGAATAAACCACCCTTTTTCAGCAGATCCATGCCTTGCGCCAGCAAATCGCCGCCTTCCGGCAACTGGCCGTTCGGCGTCATGCCATCGACCAGCGACGGCAGCATTTCGGCCAGGCTACCCGAAGCCTGCTCTTGGCTGACACCGAGCTTTGCCGCGATATCCTGCAACGACGAACCGCCGAGCACAGACTGAATCTGCTCGGCCGAAATCGGCAGATTCTGGCCGGTCGATATCCAGGAATTGACGACTTCACCCAGGCCGCCCTGCTGGAAGGATTGCACCAAGCCCTGCAGACCGCCGATTTTCGGGTCATTGATGAGTTGCATTACAGTCTGGAGCAAACCGCTCTGACCACCCGCTTCACCACCGGCGAGTGCGCCGGCTACCTGATCAAAAAGACCCATGCCTGATTCTCCATTGGAATAATACGAAATCCATCATACGCCCTGTATTCGAGCGGAATTGTGACATTTGACTAAGGCAATGGTTCAAAGCGCAACCAGACGGCAAACCGCGTTCCCCGTCCCGGCTCGCTATCGACGCTGATCCGTCCGCCATAGCGCTCGACCAGCGACTGGCTGACCCACAAGCCAAGCCCGGTGCCACCGGGTTTGCCGGCGGTGAAGAAAGGCTTGAACAGACGTTCGCGGTCTTCGTCACTGATCCCGGGTCCGGAATCGGCCACCACCAGACGCAGACCGAGCGGCATGTCGGCCTCGTCCCAATCTTCCGCCGCCAGCGTCAGCACGCCGCCATCGGGCATCGCCTGAATGGCATTGACCATCAGGTTGATCAGTACCTGCTGCAACTCGTTGCGGTTGCACAACACATTGCGCGTCGAATCGAAGTTCTGCGCGATGGCAATATTGCCTTTCTTGAGCAAATGGCCGACCAGCACCAGGCTGTCCTGGATCAGCGGCGCCGGCGCCACCGGCTCGAGATAGCCGACGTAATCCTGCGGCCGGGCGAACTGCAGCAGCTTGGTGACGATCAGCCGGATGCGATGCACCTGCTCGTGGATCAGCCGGATCTCCGGCGCCACCGGGTCCGCCGCCGGGCCGAGAATGTCGCGCAGCACTTCGAGGTTGCCCTGGATGACGGCCACCGGATTATTGATTTCGTGGGCGACGCCTGCGGTCAACTGCCCGATTGCCGCCATTTTCTCGTTCATCACCAGTTGCGACTGGGCCGCGCGCAGGTCGGCCACCGCCTGTTCCAGCTCGGCAGTGCGCTCGGCAACCTTGGCATCAAGCGATTCGCCCCAGCGCTTGAGCGATACCGCCTGCGCCTGCAGGCGGTCGAGCAATTGGTCGAAGTGCGCCGCGACGACACCCAGTTCATCCTGTGATTCAACTTCGCCAACCCGGGCCTCGGCCTCGCCCCGCTCAATGGCATGCATGGTCGAGTGCATACGTTCGATCGGCCGGAAAACCCGGCGTGCCCAGAGCGCGGCAAACACCGCGGCCACCCCCATGGCCAGCGCAAAAAGCCCGACGACGATGGCAAAGGCCTGCTGCCGGGCCTGCGCAAATGGGCCATCGAGGAAACCGACGTAAAGCATGCCGACCCGTTGTTCATGGCTATCGAGCAGCGGCTCGTAAGCCGAGACATACCAGTCATTGACGACAAAGGCGCGATCCAGCCAGGTCCGCCCCTCGGTGAGCACGGCTTCATGCACGGCGGCCGAAACCCGCGTGCCAATCGCGCGCTCACCTTCAAACAGCCGGACATTGGTCGCCACCCGCACATCACCGAGAAACAGCGTCGCTGTCCCGGCGCTGCCGTAGGGCAAGGCGCCCTCGGGGTAGACGATTTCGTTCAGGCGGTCGATGAAGGCCAGATTTTTGTTGAGCAGCACCCCACCCGCCAGCACCCCGAGCAGACTGCCATCGGCAGCGCGGACGGCGGCAGCGCTATGCACGACCAAGCCGCGGTCTTCAACCCGACGCTGATCGGGCATCGCATTGGCCGTGGCAATCAGCGGCGTCACCGCTCTTTCGGCGAGCAGCGGGTCAATCTGTCTTAGTTGTGCGGCGGAGAAAATCTCGGTTTCGGTGCGTGCCACACCGGCCAGCGCCGCCTTGATCACCAGCCAGTCGGACGCATCCCGATTGCTGCGGTCGACGTCCAAAAACTGCAAAAAATCGAGGCGTTGCCCGCGCCTGACTTCTGCCAGCAGCGCCGCCACGGCAGCCTCGCGCCGCGCCGCCGGCAGCTCCAGAGTGCGGTCCAGGCGAGCCGAACTGGCCAAACCTTCGACCGAACGACCAACCCCATCCGTAACCCGCTCGAAATAGCCATGCGCCACCGCCAGATCGGTACGTACCTTGGTCGTCAGCAAACGGTCGAAATAATCGCCGCCCCAGATCGCCAGCACGGCCAGCAGCAGCGGCAGCACAATGCCGAGCGGCAGCAGCGCAAGGAGCAGCAGGCGAACGCGAAACGACCGCCGGCTGGGCGGCTCTACACGCTCCAGGCCTGGCATTTGCGATCCAGCGTCTTGCGCGAGACACCGAGTCGCCGCCCGGCTTCCGACTTGTTGCCGTCACAAGCGGCAAGCACCGCCAGAATGTGGCGTTTCTCCACCGACTCCAGCGTTTCGTCAGTCGCCCCGGGCGCTCCTGAACCGGCTTTCGGCTCCGGCCCAAGATCGAACCAGCCGAGAATCAGCGAGCGTTCGACGAAATTCTTCAACTCGCGGACATTGCCCGGCCAGTCGTAAGCCGCCATCCGCGCCAGGGTTCGGCTATCGAGCGCGAGCTGCGGCACGTCGAGACAGGGCACCAGTTGCCCCATGAAATATTCGACCAGCAGCGGCAGATCCTCCGGCCGCTCGCGCAGCGCAGGCAGGGTCACCTCAAGGACCTGCAGGCGATAGTAAAGATCCTGCCGGAAGCGATGGGCGGCAACTTCGGTTTTGAGATCGCGATTGCTCGCGGCGATAACGCGCACATCGACCGGAATTTCCTGCTCCGAACCGACTGGCCGGATGCGCCGTTCCTCAAGCACACGCAACAGTTTGGCCTGCGCCGCGAGCGGCATTTCACCGATTTCATCGAGAAACAGGGTACCGCCGCGGGCATAGTAGAACAGCCCTTCGCGGCTCTGCTGGGCTCCGGTATAGGCCCCTTTGATATGGCCGAACAATTCGGATTCGATCAGTTCGGGGGCTATCGCCGCGCAGTTAACCGGCACAAACGGGCCTTTGGCCCGATTGCTCATCCGGTGCAGGGCGCGCGCCGCAACTTCCTTGCCGGTGCCGGATTCGCCGGTCAGCAGCACGGTGGCCGGGGTCGGTGCAATCCGCTTGAGGCGGTCGCAAACCTCGCGCATCGCATCCGAATGGCCGATCACCCCTTCGATATCGCTCGAGCGACCACTAATTTCGCGGCGCAGCACAAAGTTTTCGCGCACCAGCCGGGAGCGTTCGAAACAGCGCTGGATGGCATTCAGCACCTGAGCCAGCGAAAAGGGCTTGAGAAGAAAATCGGCAGCCCCGGCCCGCAGTGCGCCAATCGCGGTATCGAGATCGGCATAGGCAGTCATCAGCACGACATCGCCGGCGTAGCCTTCGGCCCGCAGTTCATGCAGCCAGTCGATGCCGGAGCGCCCGGGCAGGGCGATGTCGAGCACGATCAGGTCGTACAAACGCCGGCGCAACAGCGGCTCGGCCTGCTCGACGCTGCCCGCGGTATCGACCACGCCACAGCGCGAGGCCAGGGCGCGCTGGAGAAAACTGAGCATGCCCGGCTCGTCATCGACCACCAGTACGGAATACTGTTTCCACGGCGCCTGATGCACCGGGATATCGTTCAAATCCATCGTCACCTCCAAGACCCGAACTGCATCATCGCAAACAAGCCACTCAGGGGGCAACGGGTAAACACCCGAGCGGCCGATGCCTTCCCGCGCGCTTGGCGTTACACTTCACGGACGCTGACCCAATCCAAGGAGAAACATCATGGCAAAATCGCAGGACGCCAAAAAAGCCGTCAAAAAAGAAGCGCTGAAGAGCCCGAAGGAAAAGAAGGCAGCCAAGAAAGAGAAGAAGGCCGAAAACCTGCGCAAAGGCCCGCAGTAAGCAACTCGGCGGGCTTGGCGCCGGCTTCTTCAGGCCTCGCTCCGCCGGAGGCCATCCGGAGGGGCGGCGCCGGCAACTTCACCATCAAGGTAATACCAGCGCCCGTCCTCCCGGACGAAACGGCTGGTTTCGTCCAGCCGCTGGCCGCGCCCGGCGACGCGGTAGCGGGCGACAAATTCGACCGTCGCATGGCTGTCGTCCTGCACCTGATGACGCTTTACCGTCAGCCCCAGCCATTTGCTGCCGGTTTCGTCCGCCAGATTGAGCCCGGCCGGTCGGGTTGAAGCGTGCCAGGTGGCCAGCAGATAAGGCTCCAGACCGAGGACATAGGCGCTGTAGCGCGAACGCATCAAGGCCTCGGCAGTCAGCGCATTTTCGACCCCGATATGGAGTCGACCGCAGCATTCGGCATAAGGCCTGCCACTCTCACAGCAGCAGGTGCTCAAGGCTTTCTTCACGCGGCCTCGACGACCTCGCCGCCCAGGGCTTCCACCACTTGCGGCAGGAAGCGGGCGAATTCGCCAGTCATCAGCGCAAAGTCGGCGTCGAATTGCTCGTCGGCATGTTCGGCGGTTTTCTCGGCTTGTTCCTTGAGCAGATCGAGGAAGGCCAGACGCTTGATTTCCAGCTTCTCGGTCAGCACAAAGGAAATCCGGTCATCCCAGGTCAGCGCCAGCTTGGTTGGCAATTTGCCGCTGGCCAGGTGGGCCTTGATCTCGCCGGCAATTTCGTCGCCATCGAGCGGGTGACGGACGTAACGCACCGCCGCCTTTTCTTCGCCCGCCGCTTTCAGCTCGCAATCGCGGTCGATGGTGAACCCGGCCGGGGCGTCGCCGCCAGCCAGCCAGTCGGCCATCGCCGAGGTTGGCGAAACCTGCGTATGCAACATGGTCAAGGGGAATTCATCGAGGCAATGACGCAGGTGTTCGATCACTTCCTCGGCCTTGCCCGGGCTGGAGGCATCGACGCAGAACCAGCCGTTTTTCGGGTCGACCCAGACAAAGGTCGTACTGCGACGGGTGAAAGCACGCGGCATCAGTTCTTCGGTAACGCGCTCGCGCAATTCCTTCAATTGCTTGCGACCCGGCGCATAGCCCTGCTGGGCCTCCATCGCCTCGGCGCGCTCCTTGACCTCTTCATTGACCACCGAGGACGGCAACAGGCGCTGCTCGACAGCAAGCGCGATCAGCCACTGGCCACCGAGCGAAAACACCAGACTGCCATCACGGCGCGGCGAAACCCAGCCCTTGCTCATCGGCTCGTTGCTCGGGCAACGGTTGAACGGGGCACGCGACAAAAGCTCGTCAAACTTGGCGAGCTCTATGTTCCACGGCGTGGGCAGACGGTAAAGCTGGAGATTTTTGAACCACATGGAGATATTCCGTTTAATTGTTTCGGGGTTCGGTTCATATTTGAGGCCGCCCCGTTATAAAAAATAGTGATCGGTAACGCCTAACGCTTTCTGAAAATCACATCCCAAACGCCATGCCCGAGACGCAATCCACGGTTCTCGAACTTGGTCAGCGGGCGGTATTCAGGGCGGGGAGCGAAGCCCTCGGCGGTGTTGACCAAGGTCGGCTCGGCGGCGAGCACTTCCAGCATCTGATGGGCGTACTCTTCCCAATCGGTGGCGCAGTGGAAATAACCGCCCGGCTTGAGGCGGGAAGCCAGCAGGGCAACGAATGGCGACTGGATCAGCCGGCGCTTGTTATGCCGCGCCTTGTGCCACGGATCGGGAAAGAAAACATGAACGCCATCGAGCGAAGCTTCCGGCAGCATGTCGCGCACCAGTTCGACGGCATCGTGCTGGCAGATGCGCAGATTGGTCAGGTCGCGTTCGACAATCTGCTTGCACAGCGCACCAACGCCCGGCACATGCACTTCGACGCCGAGGTAATCGTTATCGCGGTTGGCATCGGCAATCTTGGCGGTGGTTTCACCCATGCCGGTGCCGATTTCGAGGATTTTCGGGTTATTCCGGCCGTAGACCGCAGCCAGGTCGACCAGCTGCGGCGCGTAGACCAGGCCAATCTTCGGCATCATCTCGGCATAGTGACGCTCCTGCGCTTCCGACATGCGGCCGGCGCGGCGAACGAAAC
This sequence comes from uncultured Dechloromonas sp., assembly GCA_964459735.1. Lineage (GTDB taxonomy): Bacteria > Pseudomonadota > Gammaproteobacteria > Burkholderiales > Rhodocyclaceae > Azonexus. Next base: position 7,973 of record CAYWNX010000105.1, read on the forward strand.
TCTTGATATGGCCGTGGGGTTTTTCCGGCGCTTCGCCAGCCCGGCCTTCGGTGTAGACGCCGCTCATGAACCGATCAATCCGGCAGTCGGCGACGACGGGTCGGCCGAGTAAAGCTTGCGCGGCATGCGGCCGGCCAGATATGCCTCGCGGCCGGCTTCGACGCCTTTTTTCATGGCGCTGGCCATCAGCACCGGGTTTTTGGCATGGGCGATGGCGGTATTCATCAGCACGCCATCGCAGCCCAGTTCCATCGCAATCGCCGCATCGGATGCGGTGCCGACGCCGGCATCGACAATCACCGGCACCTTGGCGTTGTCGATGATCAGGAGCAGGTTCCACGGGTTGACGATGCCCT
>CAYWNX010000106.1:0-8324 GCA_964459735.1 uncultured Dechloromonas sp.
GCTTGCTTCCTCGGCGGCAGAGGAAGCGATGCTTTCCGAAGTCAACGTTTCGGCCAAGGCCGATTCCCAGGAAATTCGCCGTAACTCGTCGGCAGGCAAGCTGGTTTTTGATCGCCAGGAGCTGGATACGCTTGATGCGGCCAGTGTCGGCGAACTGCTCCGCAAGCTGCCTGGTACAGGGGTGTTCGCCGATCCCGATAGCTCGCCGCGCGGGCGGGGGCGAGGGCCGGACCGCAACATGCCGCAGATTCTCGTCGACGGCCAGCCCTTGCCGGGTGGTGACCGCAATCCGGCGACAGCCTTGCGTTTACCGGTTGAACTGATCGAACGCATCGAAATCATTCGCAACAGCACGGCGGAGTTTCCGGTACTCAACCCGGCCGGCGTGATCAATCTGGTGATGCGTGACGTGCCGGCAAAGGCAACACGCAGCGCCAAGATCGGTCTCGGCAGCGTCGATGGCCAGCCGGCTTTGCGTCTGGAGGGCGTCTATGGCGAGCCGGATGGCAATTTCGGTTATCTGTTATCAGGCGCCATCAACAGCCGGCCGGTGAGTGGTCGGCGCGAGATGGATGCGACGACCTATACCGCCGGTGTGCTGAGCGGAAAAATTGACGAGGCATCAAGCTACAACGGCCGCGATACCAACCTCACCCTGACGCCGCGCTTAACCTGGAAACTGGGTGACAACCAGCGGCTGACCATCAGCCCCTTTCTGTCGCATACAGAAAATGAGCGCGATACGACGGTTGACCGCAGCACCAGCGGTGTTGCAAGCAAGGATCTGGAATATGAAGAAAGTCAACGCAGCACGGGGCGCTTATCGACCGAGTGGCGCCTGAGCGGGGCGCAGGGTGCCGAGACGATTGCCAAGCTGATCGTGCAGGGCGAAAGAGATTCGTCAACGAAAAATACGCGCAAATACGACAGCGCCGAGCAACTGACTTCAACCTTGCTGGACCGGAGTGAACGCCGGGAAAATGAATGGGTGGCCGATCTGCGCACCAAGCGTTTGCTCGGCGATAGCCACGTCCTGACTGTGGCCGGTGAAATGCGCCGCAAGTCGAGCGAGGACAGCCAGCGGCAGAGCGGCAGTCAAAATTCGGAAAACATCGCAACGCTTGACGAGCGGCGCCAGGTGCTCTGGGCGCAGGATGAATGGCAGCTGGCGGAACAGCACCTGCTGACACCAGGGCTGCGCTGGACCCAGCTCAATACCCGGATTGACGATAGTCAGTCGGGTGAGATCGACCGCGATTTTCACGCTATCGACCCCTCTCTGCATTACCTGTGGCAGTTCTCCGATCAGTGGAATATACGGGCCAGCATTGCCCGTAACAGTCGCGTACCTTTTTCGCGTGAACTGCTCCCTGTCACCCGTTTGTCGAGTGGCGTCAATTCATCGAGTAATCCCGATCGCGGCGGTAATCCGCAGCTTGAACCGGAGCGTCTGCGCAGTATCGAGCTGGGTGTCGAACACTTTCTCAACCAGCGGGCCGGCACCGTCGGCCTTTCCGTGTTTCATCGGCAGATTGAAAATTACATCCAGCGTTTGACGCAAAAAGAAGGCGACCGTTGGGTCGAGCGGCCCTATAACGTTGGTGACGCCGAGTTGCGTGGTTTCCTGATCGACTTCAAGAACAAGCTGGCTAGCCTCTCCCTGCCGGAACTGACGCTTCGCGGTAACCTCAGTTATACCCACACGCGCATGCTCGAGCAGGTTGCCGGCCTGGGCGCTGGCGACGGGTCGCGCAAAAGTGCCAATTTGGGTGCCGATTATGAATTGCCGGTCTACCGGCTGACCGTTGGCGGTAACTACAACTACATTTCAGCAATTGACCGCGAAAGTAGCGCGACCGTCAAACAGCAGCAGGGGGCGCGTCGCCAACTGGATTTTTATGCGCTCTACAAAATTGACCGGCAGGTTGCCATGCGGTTTTCCGCCCAGAACGTGACCAGGGAAAGCCGCTCGAATTATCTGGTTGAAACCGATGCGAACGGTTTGTTGCAGCGTACCGAAAATGATTTTTCACCCGGTCTGGCCAGCTACATGCTGACGCTGGAAGCAAAATGGTGAACGGGGCGTTGATTACGCAAGAATAAAAAAGGGGGCATCAGCCCCCTTGTCGCGTCGTCGGAAGGCAGCTCAGGCGGCCTTGCGCACGGCTTTACCCGGTTTGCCTTGGCAGGCATGCGCTTCCTGCAGGCAGTCGCGGGCGCATGAGGCGCAGCGGCCGCAATCGCGGGTAACGCCGAGATCACGTCGCAGATCTTTCAAAGTGCGGGCGCCGCCCTGAGCAGCTTCACGAATCTGGCGGTCGGTAACCGCCTGGCAGACGCAGACATACATGACAGTGTCTCTCGGTTGAGGGAAGTTAGTAATGCGAACAATTCGTATTTTAGACAAATGCGAATGACTGTCAATATCATTCTTTGATTTTCTTGAAATAGAGCCGGGGCCGCCAAATTCTGCGGCCGCTCATCCCACCCGATGCGGGGGTGACGAATTGATTAGTGGCTGCCCAACCAGGCAAGAATCTGGGCGTACACCCTGGGGTCGGTCAGCAAGCCCATATGGTTCACTGCACCGAGGCGAATGCTCTGGACATTGCCCGCCAGCTCATGCGCCGTGGCGCTGCCTGGCGTTACCAGGCCATCGCCGAGAAATTCACCGAGCGGATTTTCGGGGTCTTCGGTCAGACTGCCGCCGATGAAGCGCCAGGCAATATCGGGCGTACCTGGCTGGTGGCGGCCCGGGCCGTGGCGCAGATCCTGAATGCCCTGGCTGCGCTGTGCCGCAATTTTGGCCAGCGGTTCGGTGATGCGGGTCAGGCGCAGCGCGGTAGTGGTCAAATGGCCGAGCCTTTCAACCGCTGAACCGAGATTTGGTGAACCGAGGCAAATCACCATCCGGGTCAGGGCCGGCCAGTTGAAATCACCCGTCTTGCTTTGTTCAAAGGCGCTGCGTGCCAGCAAGCCGCCCATGCTGTGGCCAATGATGATCAATTCCTTGAGCGGATAGGGCCAGGCGGCAAGCAACTCTTCCAGCCACAGGGCCAGTTGCGCACCGTTTTCAACAATGGGCAGACCGCTGTTGTAGCGCAGCGTCAGCGCCGTGTAGTCGGTGTCGGCCTCCAGGCGACGCGGCATGTCGACCGCTTCCGGCCCAGCTTCCCAGCAATGCTCGTTGCAGACCAGGCCGTGAATGAAAATGCAGAGTCGCTGTCTGTTTTCCGGCCAGGCCACGCTCAGTGCTTCGCGGGTCAGTGGAAGCAACTGATCGTACCGGTAGAGTCCCATCGGAATGGCCAGCACGCTGTTGGTCTCTGCCAGATGGTCGCCAAAAGCGCCATTGATGGCGCTCCGCAGATTACTGGCCAGTCGGCCGGGCGGCTGGCTGTCCCGTTCAATCGCGTTACTCTGTTTCTCGATGGAATCGGCGACATCGAGCAGGCCGCCACCCGCCTGGTGAATAGCCGCATAGACTCCGCCGGCAATGGCGTCGTGAGCCTGCTGAATGAATTGCGCCGGGCCGCCGATGACGGGAATTTTGTTGAGAATGGCAAAGGAGGTTGCGGCGATGGCGTCGTGCATTTCCTGCACCCGCGCCGTGGTTTCCTGCAGTGCCACTTTGGCGGTGGCGCTGTAACCGGTTTTGGGTGCCGGGGAGTGCGCTGGCGAGGCTTTTTTGCGTGGCATGTCGTTCTCGATAACGGTTGCTTGTAGTGGCACGAATTGGCCTGGTGATTTCCGCCGGTGCGGGAATGAGCAGATCAGGCGCCGATGATCTGAAGTCTAGTCCACAGGCTTGGCAAGCGTTGTTGTTTCCAGCCAGCGCAGTAGCTTGATGAAAAGGAGATCGGGATCTACCGGTTTGGCGATGAAGTCGTTCATGCCTGAAGCGAGACATTTCTGGCGATCGTCCTCGAAGGCGTTGGCAGTCATTGCCAGAATTGGTGTGTGTTCCCGGCCGGCCAGTTTGCGGATGATCCCGGTTGCGGCAATGCCGTCCAGTTTCGGCATCTGGATATCCAGCAGGATCAGGTCGTAGCAGTTACTGGCGGCCATTTCAACGGCCTTTTCGCCATCTTCGGCCAGATCGACGCGCAATCCGAGAACCTCCTTGAGCAGTTCCAGCGCGACCTCCTGATTCACCCAGTCATCTTCCACCAGCAGAATGCGCGCGTGAGCGTAATGCTTCCGGAGGCGCTGTTCCGCAAGGCTGCCTGAGCCTGAGCCTGAGCCTGAGACCGGCGGCGCCTGATGCTCGGGGACGCTGCCGCCCACGGTGCAGCGAATGGTGAACCAGAAGGTGCTGCCGGCGCCGAGCGTGCTGCGGACGCCGACTTCGCCACCCATCAACTGGATGAGACGCTTGCTGATTGCCAGACCCAGTCCGGTCCCGCCAAATTTTCGCGTGGTTGAGCCATCGGCCTGTTCGAAAGGCGAGAACAGGCGAGGCAGGGCATCATCGGGAATGCCGATGCCGGTGTCGCTGACTTCGAAGTGGAGCAATACGTCTTGCGGATTATTTTCCCAGACATCGGCGTTGATGCTGATGACGCCATGTTCAGTGAACTTGATGGCATTGCCGACAAAATTGAGCAGTACTTGCTGCAGGCGCAAGGCGTCGCCGATCAGTGGCAGATCGCTCAGTTCGGGGTTGATTGTCTTGATCAGTTGCAGGCCTTTGACGCCCAGTTTGTCGCTGACCAGACTCTCGATATTGCTGATGATATGGCCGACCCGGAATGGGGCATTTTCCAGGATCAGCTTCTCCGCTTCGATTTTGGAAAGATCGAGGATGTCGTTGAGTAGATTCAACAAATGATTGGCCGCATTGTTGATTTTGGTCAGTTTGTTGCGTTGACCGGCGTCAGCGTTGTTCCGGCCAAGCATGTGAGTGAGCCCGATGATGGCATTCATCGGCGTCCGCAATTCGTGGCTCATGTTGGCCAGGAAAGAGCTCTTCGCCCGGTTGGCGGTTTCAGCCGATTCCTTGGCGACCGAGAGGGCTGCCGTTCGTTCCTTGACGCGCTCTTCGAGATGGTCGCGATGGCGGATCAGTTCCTGTTCGGCCTGTTTCCGTTCGGTGATGTCCTCGCCTGAAGAAAGAATGCCGGTAATGTCACCGGTTTCGTTCTTCAACAGCACGTTGTTCCAGGAGATCAGGCGCTCATCACCGGCCAAATTGAGAATGCTGTTTTCGTAGTGCTCGATGAATTGAGTATTACCCTGCATCAATTTTCGGAAAACCTCTTTTACCCCGGCCCGTTCCTTTACCGGCAGGAAGTTCTCAAACCAGTCCATGCCCAACAGGCGGTCTTCCGGCAAGCCAAGGATCTCGGTGCCTTTCCGGTTGATCATCGCAATCCGGCCGGCGCTGTCGAGCACAACAAGCATGACGGCCGCAATATCCAGATAGCGCTGTGCCGTGTCGCGTTCCCGGGCGAGTTCGGTGGTGCGCTCCAGTACCTTGGATTCGAGCGTTTCATGCGCCTTTTGAATTTGCTCGGCGGAGTAGTTGAAGGCCCGGGAAAGACTGGTAATTTCCCGGCTGTCTTGCGGCCGGATTTCGGCCCGGAACGAAAGCTTGCCCTCGCCGAATTTTTGGGCAGTATCGGCCAGCGCACGTAGTGGTTGCGTCAGGCGACGAGCCGCCAGGGAAATCCAGATCAGCGAGAGCAGGGTGAGGAGCAGGCTGACAATCCCCAGGCTCCAGGCGCGCTCCTTGAGCGAACCCAGCGCATCAGCCTTGTTGCGGAAGTTGATCAGGGTCAAGCCTTGCGTGCCGCTCAGGGGGAGATAGCGATAGACCATCAGGAAAACGTTGCCGTGCTCATCCGACTGTTCGATCGTTCCCTCAAAGCCGCTTGCAACGCGCCTGCTGAACGGCAGGATTTGCTCGGCAACGGTGCCGGAGCTTACCTGGCTGACCAGGCTCTGTTCCGTACCATTGAGCAGGATGGCGCTACCGACTGTTTCCTTACCCGACGACAGGCCCGGCATGGCCTCGCCAATAAAATGTCGAGACTCAAGGACGGTGACAATGATTCCGACCAGTTTGCCATTTGGGTAGCCCTCTGAGTCCGGTGCATGGATCTGGCGCACGATGACCAGATTCGGCCCGTCCTTGCCGGGCAGGTGGTCTATCAGTTCCGTGGCACCGGGCTGCGCGGCGCGTTTGACCAAGGCGATGTCCGGGAAGGTGGTGCCAATCCCATTTCCGGTTCCCGATGCAAGGATTTTTCCGGTGGGCACGTCAAGGAGCAAAATTTCCTGAAAACGGTCCGGATAGGCGCGCACGAGACGATCGAATACCCGCTCGGCTTCTTGCTGTAGCGATGGGGCACTTATCGCCATTTGTTGCGCAATGATTTTATTTTCCGAAAGTACAAGCAAGTCGCCGCGTCGCTCTTCAAGGCTGTTGGCTAGTGCCGCTCGTTGATAATTGGCGATTGTCTCCAGCGCATGTGTCGATTCGGTGAGCCACCTGCTCTCGGCGCCGACGATGCCCAATTGCGGCAGACCAAAGAACCAGAGGACGAAGAGAATGCCAATGGTGGTGATAAACAACCCACCAAAGTAGGCAGCGACCCGGGCTGAAAATGATGAGTTCATGGCAGTCGACCGCATCACTCCGCGTAGTCGAACGTGCTGATCTGGAACTTGCGCTTGTCAGCCATGATCCGGGCCAGTCCATTGAAACCGAGCGTGCTTTCGACAGCTTGCCATTGCCCGCCGGCGGGGATTTTCTTTTGCCCGTTGAGGAAATCAAATTCGGTTTTCAGCGGCGGGGCGGTATTCGGGTGGGTCAGTATGGCCGGCGCCGAGGGGACGTTGAGAATTTCCCGACGCGTAATTGAAACAATCTGGGCGATCGGCAGCGTGGAAGGCTTACCCGATAAAGCTTCAGCATCGGCTTTGGCCCACTGGGCGGCCAGTTCGATATTTTTCTGCGAGCGGCGCATCCATTCAATTGCCCGCAAGTAGCCTGCAATCAGCGCATCACTGGCTTGTGGCGAACCCTTGGCGAAACTGCGCTCGATGACGAAATAATCACTGCTCAGGCCACGGAAAACGATGCTGTTCTTGTCGCTGTTGCCCAGTGCGATCGACGGGCCGGGCTCCCAGGCGGCGAAAGCATCTATTTCGCCTTTTTCCAGAGCTTCGGGCATGGCGTCGATGCCCATGCTGACGAGCTTGACCTCGCTCTCCCTGAGCCCGGCCGAACTCAATCCCTGCAATAAGGTGTGATGGGCGCTGGAGGCTTCGACATAGGCAATGCGTTTGCCCGCCAGATCGCGAACCGTGGTGTCGCCTCGGGCGACGATGGCGGTTGAGGTCTGCTTGACCAGGCCAACGATCCAGATACTGCCACTGGCAGCGGCGAGGATGGTCGGCATGTCGCCCAGCAGGCCGGCTTCCAGGCGTTTGTCGGCCAGTGGCTTGACCATGTCGGCACCACGCCGGAAGGCATGGGCTTGCAGCGGGTGGCCGGCCTTGATCAGGGAATTCCTGAGGATGCGATCATGCTGCATCACCGCACTGATCAGGCCAGATGGGTAGCCCAGTGGCTGGATGCCGAGATCAAGCGGCGCGGAAGCGGGGGATAGTCCGTACTTGTCGAAGTATTCCCCGGCCGGACAAGTGCCGGTCAGCATCAAGCCCAAAAACCCGGCAAACAGGGCTTTGCGTGCAACAAGAGCGACGAGCCCCAAGCTCATGGTTTCTCCCTCAGATAAAAATTTTTCTTTTATTGAGGATAGCATCAAAAGGAGATGGCGCCCGGTGAGGGGGAGGGCAGGATATTGCCGCATGAGCAAAGCCACAGACAGGCTGTGGCTTTGCTGATGACAAGTTGGCGGATCAGTCGCCGGCCGGCTCCATGTGGGCCTGCAGGTAGTTGGGCAGCGTGACATCCTCGATCAGGCTGTGCTGCGTTTCCAGCCAGTCGATGGCTTCTTCGCAGTGTTCGAGCAGGTCTTCCAGCAGCTCGCGGCTGACGTAATCCTGCAACTCTTCGCACAGGGCAATGCTTTCGATCAGCAACGGACGCTGGATTTCACGCTCGTATTTGAGGTCGCCCTGCAGGCACTCGACGACGTTCTCGCCGATCAGCAGCTTGCCCAGGTTTTGCAGGTTGGGCAGGCCTTCGAGGAAGAGGACGCGCTCGATGACTTCGTCGGCTTCCTTCATGACGCGGATCGACTGCTTGTACTGGTAGTCGTTGAGCTTCTTCAGCCCCCAGTTGCGGAACATGCGGGCATGCAGGAAATACTGGTTGATCGAGGTCAATTCGTTTTTCAGCACCTTGTTCAGGG
>CAYWNX010000107.1:0-8301 GCA_964459735.1 uncultured Dechloromonas sp.
GCCATGACTTCGCTGTCAGCTGTTAGTGAAACAAGCTCGATTTTCAGGTTGCGCGCAATAAGTAAAGACTCACTCTGCGCAATGGTGTGGTGCAACAAGGCGTTCATGTCGGTCGGTGCCAACTCAAGTTCCAGGCGACCTGATTCCAGCTTTGACAGATCCAGCAACTCATTGATCAGATCGAGCAAACGGGTGGCATTTTGTTCGATCCGCTGAAAATACTGGCCTACCTTGGTCTGACCGTCGGTCGCGGCCCGTTCAATGCCAAGTTGGGAAAAACTCAGTACGGCGTGCATCGGTGTGCGCAGTTCGTGTGACATGTTGGCGAGAAACTTGGATTTGGCCTCGTTGGCGGCCAGCCCACGTTGCAAGGTGGTTTCGAGGCGCGCGGTACGTTCGGCAACCAGTTCATGCAGATGGTCACGGTGACTGCGTAGTTCCTGGGTAAGCTTTTGAGCGTACTGCTCGGCGCGTTCGCGGTGGGTGCCGAGGTGGAAGATGAGCAGTGAAAGCAGAATGTTGCCGAACATTCCGCCAAAAAGAATGACGGTCGGCAAGTCGAGTACCTGAGTGTGGGCATAACTGCTGTGCGGCCGAAATTCAAGAATCCAGTTGCGTCCACCGAAATCAATTTCGTGATGCAGGGTGGGGGTACCCGGCCGACTGTGCAGATCGGTGTCGGAGTCGTAGATAAGTGTGGGAGCGCTTGCCTCCATTCTGTCACCGGTCAGACTTTCGTCGAAGACTTGTAGCGCGCGGCTGCTTTGATCACCATGTTTGAGTGACAAAAAAAGACATCGGTACGGTAAGCAGTCAGTACCGCGCCGCCAAAGGCAAGCTGCCTCTGATTGGCGTTCTCGAGAGGCAGGCCGGCCCGGTAGAGCGCGTGTGCCATCAAAAAAGCCGAGCGTCGGCTCGCCTGGTCGGCCAGCAGCACGATGGGGCCTGACATGGCGACATCATGTGTCACGGTGGCGGTGCTTTCCTGGCTACCCGATAACTCGGCAGCCTCTCTCTGGACGCGGCTTTGCCATTGCCAAGCGGCAAATGTGGCCGCGGTGAGCAGCAAAAATACTGTAAGCGGCAACAACCAGCGCGACAACTGGCGGCGATTGGTGGATAGTAGAAAAAGATCGCTCATCGGCAGGGCTGGCGGAGTTGCAAGCAGTATAAGACTAAAGTTATAGCTTTATGAGGCCGGGTTCTCGCTCTCTTCCTGCTGTTGCAGCGTCCACATTCGGGCGTATTGTCCTTCGGCGGCGAGCAGGGTCGCATGGGGGCCACGTTCAATAATTTGGCCATCGCTCATGACGATAATTTCGTCGGCATTCATCACCGTCGACAAGCGGTGGGCGATGGTCAGAGTGGTGCGGCCTAGGGCGGCGAGTTCAAGCTGGCTCTGGATGGCGCGCTCTGTGGCGGAATCGAGCGCCGAGGTGGCTTCGTCGAAAATCAGGATGGGTGGGTTTTTGAGCAGAGCGCGGGCGATGGCGACGCGCTGCTTTTCGCCACCGGAGAGCTTGAGGCCGCGTTCGCCGACGCGGGTTTCGTATTTTTGCGGCAGCGATTCGATGAATTCATGCAACTGGGCGGCGCGAGCGGCGCCATAGACCTCTTCCCGGCTGGCTTCGGGGCGGCCATAGTTGATGTTGTAGAAAATCGTGTCGTTGAACAGCACGGTGTCCTGCGGCACGATGCCGATGGCGGCGCGCAGGCTGTTCTGTTTCAGGCTGCGCAGATCGTGACCGTTGATGCGGACGGCACCGCCGGTGACATCGTAGAAGCGAAACAGCAGGCGCGACAGTGTCGATTTGCCGGCGCCGGAGTGGCCGACTACTGCTACCGTTTTGCCGGGGGCGATGGCGAAATTGACGTTCTTGAGAATCTGCCGATCCGGTTCGTAGCCGAAGTTCACCGCTTCAAAGTTGATCTGCAATGGCCCGCTCGGCACGTCACGCGCATCGGGCGCATCGGCGATTTCCCGGTTTTGTTGCAGTAACTGGAACATGCGCTCGATGTCGGTGAGTGCCTGGCGGATTTCGCGATAGACAATGCCGAGAAAGTTGAGCGGGGCGTACAGCTGGATCAGGAAGGCATTAACCAGCACGAGGTCGCCGATCGTCATCTCGCCGGCCACCACCCCGCTCGCCGCCCGCCACATCATGGCCGTGACGCCGAGGGCGATGATTGCTTGCTGGCCGAGATTGAGGAAGGCGAGGGTGGTCTGGCTCCGGGTCGCGGAATCTTCCCATTTGAGCATTTGCTCGTCGTAACGGCGGGCTTCCCAGGCTTCGTTGTTGAAGTATTTGACCGTTTCGTAATTGAGCAGGCTATCGATGGCGCGGCTGTTGGCGGCTGAGTCGTTTTCATTGACGGCGCGGCGGATGTCGATGCGCCAGTTGCTGACCTTGATGGTGAAGACGATATAGCTGACCAGCGAAACCAGCGTGATCAGCACATAGCCGGCATCGTATTTGACGAACAGGATGCCGAGCACCAGACCGATTTCGACCAGGGTCGGCAGGATGGAGTAGAGGGTGTAGGAAATCAGGCTGGAAATTGAGCGGCTGCCGCGTTCGACATCGCGCGAAACGCCGCCGGTCTGGCGTTCCAGATGAAAGCGCAGGCTGAGGGCGTGCAGGTGGCGGAAGACCTCAAGCGCAACCTGACGGACGGCGCGCTGGGTAACGCGGGCAAAGAGGATTTCGCGTAGTTCGGTAAATAGCGCCGTCGAAAAGCGCAGCATGCCGTAGAGGGCAAGCAGCAAGGCGGGCAAAGCGAGTGCTTGCTGGCCGGGGGTGAGGCCATCGATCATTTCCTTGAAGATCAACGGTACGCCGACGTTGGCGACCTTGGCCGCGACCAGACAGCCGAGCGCTGCAATAACCCGCAAACGATAAGCCCAGAGGTAAGGGAACAGCGTGCGCAGGGTGAGCCAGATATGGGTTTCGGCCAGCGGTTGCCCGGCGGGTGGTTTGGGTAAAGCGGTGGCGCGGCGCATGTTGGGGGTTATCCTGATAATTTTTATGGGGTAGTTTTCGCCAGTATATGAAAACTGGCCGCTTTCCGCGAAAATCAGTCTTTATTTCGAATTTGAGGCAAAAATGACCGTCGACCGCATCAAGCTTCCTTCCCGGCATTCAACGCTGCGTGTCGTGCCCATGCCTGCCGATCTCAATCAGCATGGCGATGTTTTCGGCGGCTGGGTGATGGCGCAGGTTGACGTCGCCGGCGCCATTCCCGCCATGCGCCGGGCGCGTGGCCGGGTGGCCACGGTTTCAGTCAATTCCTTCCTGTTCAAGCAACCGGTTTCGGTCGGCGATATCGTCAGCCTCTACGCTGAAATCGAACGGGTCGGGCGGACCTCGATTACCGTCAAGGTCGAGGTCTATGCCGAGCGAAATTACAGCAATCCGATCATCGTCAAGGTCACCGAAGCCGAACTGACCTATGTGGCGATTGATGCTGACGGGAACAAGCGCGAGGTTCCGGCCGAGAATGTGGCGGAAGTGTAATAAAATCACGCAGTTAATCAATTAGCCCGCTTTTCCGAGAACGAAGCAATGAAAACACTGACGCTGCGCATTGTCCCAGCCCTGTTGCTGGCCATCTTTTCAGGCGCTGCTTCGGCCGCCGCCTTCCAGCTTTGGGAGCAAAATGCCAGCGGTCTCAGCACCGCTTATGCCGGCTCGGCTGCCGTCGCGGATAATGCCAGCACCGTGTTCTTCAACCCGGCCGGGATGACGCAATTGCCGGGTATTCAGCTTTCGGCCGGCGTCACCGGCGTCAGGCCGAGCTACAAATTCAAGAATGATGGTTCAACCGGGCCTCTGCTGGGTAGTGGCGGCAATGGTGGCGATGCCGGCAGTTGGTCGGCGGTGCCGAATGCCTATGTGTCATGGCAACTGACGCCCAATCTTTTCCTCGGTCTGGGCATTTCGGCGCCGTTTGGTCTGGCGACGGAGTATGAGGACGAAAACTGGGTGGGCCGTCTTCAGTCGATCAAGTCCGAGATCAAAACGGTGAATTACAACCCGTCGATTGCCTATCGGCTGAGTGACAAGGTTGCGCTGGGCTTTGGCGTCAATTACCAGACGATTGATGCCGAACTGACCAGCGCCGGTTCGCGGTTGGAGGGTGACGATTCGGCCTGGGGCTGGAATACCGGCGCGCTATTCACGCTGTCACCGGCCATGCGGGTGGGCATCTCCTACCGTTCCGCCATCGATTACACGCTTGAAGGCAAGGCCAATGACACGTTGCCGATCAGGGCTGACGTCAAGTTGCCGGACACCTTCATTCTTTCCGTTTGGCAACAGGTTTCCGACCGCTGGGAAGCGATGGGCGATCTTTCCTACACGCGCTGGAATACGCTGCAGTCGCTCAATGTCATCAACCGTAACAGTGGCGCGCGGCTGACCGCGGAAACGTTCAATTACGACAACTCCTGGCGCTTTGCCTGGGGTGCCGCCTATAAATCGAGCGATGCCCTGAAACTGAAGTTTGGTATCGCCTACGACCGGACGCCCGTTAGCGATGCAGACCGCAGCGCCCGCGTACCGGATAACGATCGTCTCTGGTTCTCGCTCGGTGGCCAATGGAATACCGGCAAGACCGGCAGGATAGATCTGGGCTACGCCTATCTCTACGTCAAGGATCCGAGCATCGAGCAGACCAAGGTGGTTGCCGGGACCAGCAATACCTTACGCGGCAGTTACGATGCCAGCGCCCACATCGTCGGCCTGCAGTATTCCGCGGGCTTCTAAGCCTTCGTGAGCGGAAGCCGCATGCCAGCGCTTGAATTGGGTGGAATGACGCTGGGGGTGCGTGAAGGCGTCATCGTGCTGATTACGCTGGTGGCGATCTACATGGTTTTCGTGCTGCTGCGCATGCGCCGGCTACGCAGCAAGCCAGCGCCGACGGTATTGCCGCTCAGCCCAGCAGTTGAAGATATTCCGGTACTCAGCGATGTCGAAGCACCGCTCGTGGCCGCCGCCGAACCAATGGCTGAAACTGATGAGTCCTGGGTGCAGGCGCCGAACAGCTTGACCGATGGCGGGCTGCGCCACGGTCTTGAGGAGGAACTGGCGCAATTGCGCGACGAGGTCGATGCCATTCGTGGCGAGTTGGCGGCATTGCGGGAAGACATGCGGCAGGAAGTGGCGCATATGCACTCGGCGCAAGCGGTGTCGCCCATTTACGGCGATGCGATGCAGATGGCGGCCGCTGGTTACGATCCGGCAATGATCGCCGACCGCTGCGGCATCGCCCGGGCCGAAGCCGAGTTGGTGGTGGCGCTGGCCAAAAGCCAGATGCAGTGAGGTAAGCCATGGCAGAGAATCCGCAAGCGTCCGATAGCGAAAACAGCCCGAACGAGATGCGCAGCAAACTGATCAAGCCCCTGGCGGTCGCCAGTGTGCTGGTCGCCAGCCTGCTCGGCATGCTGGCCTTTTTCGATTATCTGGCCACGGCGCCGGAAGAGCCCGAGGCGCCGGTATTCACCCGCCCTGTTCCCGTGGCGCCGAAAAAGGAAATTTCGCAACCGGTCACGCCGGCAACGAATTTACCGGAGCCGCCCACCCAGGCAGCCCCCGAACCGGTCGTCGAAGCCCCGCCCGCACCGGTGACTGTGGCGCCGCCGCCCGCTGTGGTTGAGGCGAAGCCGGAGATGCGTCCGAATATCCATCCGGAAACTCGTCCTTTAGTGCCGTCGACCGCAGCCACTGTCAAAACACCCGTTGTCGCGCCATCTGTACCATCGCCAGCCCCGGTTCGCCCGCCACGCGCTGTGCCGGAAGGCACGGCATCACCGAGTGTCGACATGGAGCAAGCCGCGCCAGTGCCGGCCAAACCTGCGGCTCGCGTTCTCGAAGCAAAGCCAGCCCAAGCCTTGGTGATGCCGACCCCGCAGCGTCTTTTTGCCGGTTTTCTGGTGCAGGCCGGCGTTTTCACCAGCGCCCAACGGGCCGAAGAGTTGCACGCCAAGCTGACGCTGAGCGGTATTCCCTCGTCGCTGGAAGCCCGCGTTCAGGTCGGGCCGTTCCGGACTCGCCAGGAGGCTGAAATTGCCCAGGCCAAGCTCAGGGAACTTGGTGTTGAAAGCGTGCTGCTGCCGCCCAAAGGGGCAAAACGCTAATCAGGGCATGCCCGGCAGGCGCGGCAAACCCAGGCTGCGTCGGACGTCGCGATGCGTGCGGGCAGCACTTTCCAACGGTGACTCGCTGCGCCGTGGTTCGCGGTAACGACGCTCATCGTCTCTGTCGTCACGATAGTAGTTGCCACCGCGATTGTCGTAATACCGGTGGTTCGACTCGTAATAAACACTTGCGCTCGGGTAACCGTAGCGATACGTCGGGTAAGCCGGGTAAGTCTCGACGTACACCGATGGCGCCCGATAACCCACAGGTTGTACGGGCACCACGGTACACGCCCCCAGGCTGGCGACAAGTGCGACAGCGAGACCGAGGCGGATGATTTTCTGGGTGAGGAGCATTGGGCAGTGATTTCGGGGGAGGGTGTAATCGCTTAACGCGCTCAGCCCTGGCCCGGCGTACGGGGCTGTCGTACCGATTTGTAACGAAACATTAAAGCTTCAGCCCGGCAATTGCTTTCAGGCTCTGGCTGATGTTGTCGCGAGTGGCGGCTTCAACGGCCAGACGGAGTCGGGTAACGAAAGCGAAGGCATCGCTTCTGATTATTTTGGGGACAGCCTTACCCGGCAAGCGCGTTGCGAATCCGCTTGGCGAAAACTGTCATCTCCTTGGCCGCCTGAATATCCCCTTTGGTTTCTGCCACGGCAATTCCGTGTTCGTAAGCGGTGAGTGCTTCGACATGCTGGCCGGCTTCCGCCAGAGCCTTGCCGAGTCCTTTCCAGGCGGCGGAGAAGTGCTTGTCGCGGTCGACGGCTTCCTGGAAGCAATTCGCCGCTTTGGCCGGATCGCCGGCCTTGAGATATTCGTTGCCGAGCGAGAAGCGGAGCAGGGCGCCATCACGGGGGCCGTCGAGCATTTTTTCCAGGGATTCGATACGTGGGTTCATGGGCTACCAAGGCTAAAATAAGGTTTTGAAATTCAGAGACAGGACGCTCCACATGGCCAAGATCATCATTTCCACCTCCCACGCCCCGGCTGCCATCGGCACCTACTCGCAGGCAGTCCGCGTTGGCGATACCGTATATATGTCCGGGCAGATCGGGCTCGATCCGGCTTCCATGCAAATGGTAGACGGAATTGACGCCCAAATCGTTCGCGTCTTCGAGAATCTCAAGGCGGTGGCCGAGGCGGCCGGTGGTTCGCTGGTCAATGTCGTCAAGCTCAATGTCTTCCTGACCGACCTGGCTCACTTTGCCAAGGTTAACGAAACGATGGCTCAGTATTTCACCGCTCCTTTCCCGGCGCGGGCGGCCGTTGGCGTCAAGGAACTGCCGCGGGGTGCCTTGGTTGAAGCCGATGCGGTGATGTTCATCGGTTGATGACCGCCAACGGGGCGCCAGCCCCTGCTTCTGCCCCGGCATCGCCGCCAATTCGCGCCTCCGAAGCATTGTGCAAAAAGCTCGCCAAGATCGGCCTCCATAGCGAGGCCGATTTGCTGGTGCATTTGCCGCTGCGTTACGAGGATGAAACCCGGGTAACGCCGGTGGCTCGCGCTCCCTGGGGCGAGCCGGTGCAGGTGGAGGTGGTCGTGCAGACGGCCGAAGTGCAGCTGCATCCAAGGCGGCAGATGGTGGTGCGGGCGACTGACGAAAGTGGCGAACTGACGCTGCGCTTTTTCAGCTTCTACCCCAGCCACAAAGCCGCCTTCAGTGAGGGGGCGCGGATTCGCGCCTTTGGTGAAGTGCGTGGCGGGTTTTTCGGGGCCGAGATGGTGCACCCGCGTTTCCGCAAGGTGGGTGACGACGAGCCGCTGCCCACCGAAATGACGCCGATTTACCCGTCGACCGCAGGATTGGCCAATTCTGCCCTGCAAAAGTTGATCAAACGGGCGCTGGAGTTGGGTGATCTCGCCGATACCTTGCCGGATGAATTGCGACAACGCCTGAAACTGCCCGGTTTGGCCCGTAGCCTGCGCTTTTTGCATCGGCCGCCGCCGGAAGCCGATCTCGACACCCTGCACGCGCGCAATCACCCGGCCTGGCGACGGGTCAAGTTCGACGAAGTGCTGGCCCAGCAAATGTGCCTGCGCCGGGCTTATCTCGCCCGTCGCGAGCAGGGCGCACCGGTTTTGGTGACGCAGGATGACCTGACCGAACGCCTGCTGGCGCAGTTGCCCTTCGGTCTGACCGGGGCCCAGCAGCGGGCGGTG
>CAYWNX010000108.1:0-8294 GCA_964459735.1 uncultured Dechloromonas sp.
GGCTGGAAACCGTTCGCCAGGCCGTCATTACGCTGGAAAGCATGTTTGCCGGACTGGCCGGTCAGCAGGCGCCGGATGAGCCGATTCAATTGATCGCCGCGCTCGATGACATCTTCCTGACGCCGCAACTGGCTCATGCCCTTGCCGAACCGGCCAGTGCCGAGATTATCCCCTTGCCTGGCCTGTCAAGCCCGGCGGCACCCGGTGCAACAGCAGAGCGCATGCAGCTCACTCCGGCAGCGCTCTTGCCGCATCTTAACGACGAAATCGACGAGCAGTTGCTGCCGCTCTTCCTTGAGGAAGCAGCCGACCAGTTGCGTGATCTGACGACCCAACTGCGCCTTTGGCGGGCTGAGCAGAGCAGTGATACCGCACCGCGCGCCATTGCCCGCCTGCTCCACACCTTCAAGGGCAACGCCCGGATGGCCGGGGCGATGAATCTTGGTGAGGTCACTCACCTACTCGAAACGCGGGTTGACGAGGCGATGCGGGCTGGCCAGGCAACCCCGGTTTTCATTGACGAAATCGAGACAGGTTGCGACACGATGGCGCAGGCCGTCGAGCGTTTGCGCCAAGGGCCACAGCCCGAAATTGAGGCCGATACTCAGCCGCTTGCCGGCGCGACCGTGGCTAACGAACAACTGGCTGCCAATGCCCCGGCAAAAGGCGAGCCAGAAGCCGAGGCGAGCGGACAACAGGCAACGCTGCGTGTGCGTGCCGACCTGATCGACCGTCTGGTTAACGAAGCCGGTGAGTTGTCGATTGCCCGGACGCGGATCGAAGGCGAAATGCGCAGCCTGAAAGGTTCGCTGCTCGACCTGACCGAAAACGTCATTCGCCTGCGCCGCCAGTTGCGCGAGATTGAAATCCAGGCTGAAAGCCAGATCCAGGCGCGTGTTGCACATGCACCGGAAAGCGAGTCCGAGTTCGACCCGCTCGAACTTGATCGCTTCACGCGCTTCCAGGAACTTACCCGCTTCATGGCCGAATCGGTCAATGACGTGGCGACGGTGCAGCAAAATCTGTTGAAGAATCTCGACGACGCCAATGCCGCCATTCTTGCCCAGGCGCGCCTGAACCGCAGCCTGCAGCAGGAATTGATGGGCGTCCGGATGATTCCCTTTGCCAGCCAGGCGGAGCGTCTTTATCGCATCGTCCGCCAGACGGCCAAGGATGTCGGCAAGCGGGCCAACCTTGATATCGTGGGTGGTCAGGTCGAAATTGACCGTTCGGTACTCGACAAGATGCTCGGGCCGATCGAGCACATGTTGCGCAACGCCGTTACCCACGGCATCGAAAGCCGCGAGCAACGCCTGGCGGCCGGCAAGTCGGAAGTCGGCGAAATCAGCATGGCGCTAACCCAGGAAGGAAACGAAATCATCCTTGCCATGGTGGATGACGGCAAGGGGCTGGATGCGGCGCGTATTCGTGCCCGCGCCGAAGCGATGGGTCTGCTGCCACAGGGTCAGTCCGCCGAACCGGCGACGCTGTTCGATTTCATCTTCCAACCCGGTTTCTCGACGGCGACCGAGCTTACCCAGGTCTCCGGGCGGGGTGTTGGCATGGATGTCGTCAAGACGGAAGTCACGGCGCTCGGCGGACGGATCGAAATTTTCTCGCAGCCAGGCGAGGGGACAACCTTCCGCCTCTATCTGCCGCTCACGCTGGCGGTGACCAAAACGCTGCAGGTTCGGGCCGGTAACCGTCTGTATGCGGTGCCCTCGACGATGGTCGAACAGGTCCAGGAGCTGAAGGAAAAGGCGTTAACGACGCTGCGCGAAAAAGGCGAGGCGGAATGGCAAGGCAACCTCTACCCCTTCCACTACCTGCCGCATCTGCTCGGCGATAGCGATGCCGTACCGGAAGAGCACCGTCGCTACTGGGTGCTGCTGCTGCGTTCCGGTACCCAGCGTGTCGCGGTGCAGGTGGACGAGCTTAGGGGCAACCACGAAGTCGTCGTCAAGAACATCGGCGCCCAGCTTTCCCGCGTCGTCGGTATTGCCGGCGCCACGGTGCTCGGCGATGGTCAGGTAGTACTTATCCTCAACCCGGTAGCGCTGGCCAGCCGGACGCCGGTGGCCAGGGCGCAGGCAACGGCACCCATCGCCAGCCTCAAGGCAAAATTGCCGACGGTGATGGTGGTCGATGACTCATTGACCGTCCGCAAAATTATCAGCCGCTTGCTGGCGCGTGAAGGCTATCAGGTTGTTTTGGCCAAGGATGGTGTCGATGCACTGGAGCAGTTGCTTGAGGTCATGCCGGATGTGATCCTCTCCGACATCGAAATGCCACGCATGGACGGCTTCGATTTTGTCCGTAACCTGCGGGCCGACGAACGCTTGCGCTTGCTGCCGGTAATCATGATCACCTCGCGTACCGCCGACAAACACCGCAACTACGCGCTGCAGATTGGCGCCAATCACTACCTCGGCAAGCCGTATGACGAGGAAGAGTTGCTTGGTCTGATTGCCGGCTATATCGCTGCCAAAAAGGCTGGCTGATTTTGGTCAAGGTTTGAAGGTGAGCATGTCATTGAGCGAAATGAACGAGGCCGACCTCTCCGCCGCCGTGTTTGAGCCACTATTGTGGATAAACAAGGGGTGGACCGCGCGCGTCATCAAGAATGAAGACGATGAGGGCTGGGCGGTGGAAATGATCAAGGATGGCGAATCGGAGCCCGCTCTGGTTGGTCCGTGGACAATGGGGCGCGACAAGAAAAATCCCAAGCCGCTCGATGCCTCGGCGTTCGCTACGCTGGTCAAGACCGCCTCGGAAGTGCTGCGTCGTCATGAGCAACATCTTTATGCGATGTTCCACCAGAAAATCTCGGTCAGCTCCCCGTCTGGCTGGATCAATGTCAGGCTCGACATCGTGCCTGACGAGGACGATCCCCATGCCTGGCTCGGGGCTTATGACGCGAACGAGGAAGAGCTGGCTCGAGTGCGCGTCGAGGCGGGATTCAAACTCACTACGGCCAGCGCCAACGCCTGGATCGACGACGGGTTCCGTCCACCCGCTTGATCGCACTTTGCGGCGTTATCGAATGCCGCTCACAGCTTGCCGTTGTTCTGCCCGCGGGGCGAGCCATCGCGAAACATCGCGAGATTCTGGTCCAGTTGGCCACGCAATTCAGAAAATCACCAATATGCATTAGCCTCAATTAATGTGAATTCAGTATTGCGGCGGATTTGGCAATTGGCAAAATCATTCGAATGATTTTTTTATGGTTGATTTTGTTAAATAAGCCCGTACTTTCTTTGGACAGTAATGTCATGGTGAGTTTTCCTTTCTGTATGACGTTGATCTGCCGAGAGGCCTGGAGCATCCTGCGTTAAAACGGAGCGCGCTCAGTGAGCAAAAATAAAGCTGCCCCCGCTCTCACCGATGAGTTGCGTTGTTGTGCCGAGCAACGCCTGGCTCAGCGGGGAGAAACATCGGTCACCGCCGAAATTCATGCCGATCTCTTGAAACTGGTGCATGAATTGCAGGTTCACCAGGTCGAACTGGAAATGCAGAACGAAGCTTTGCGGGCGGCGCAGGTTGAAATCGAAGACGGCCGGCGCTTCACAGACCTCTATGAGTTTGCTCCGGTCGGGTACTTCAGTGTCGGCGCGGACAGTAGCATTCGCCTGCTTAACCAGGCGGGCGCCAGTCTCCTCCGCTTGCCCAGCGCACAACTGAAAGGGCAGTGTCTGGCCGCTTATGTTGCTGCGGACTCGCTGTCGGATTTCAATGCTTTTATCGCCAGGGTAGTTTCCCAGGGGTGCCACGGCGCTTGTGAGATAAGTCTTTGCCCCGGGGGAGCGGCTTCACCCATCGCGGTCCTCGTTGAAGCGGTTGCCGATGCTCAGCGGCGAGTGTGCAACCTGGCGATCACCGACATCAGCGCTCGCAAGCGGGCGGAAGATAACTTGCGTGATCAGAAGGAGTTTTTTCGTTTGATTGCCGAGAATATCGACGGATTTGTCGCTGTTCTCGATCACGAAGGGCGGCGGATTTACAACAGTCCATCTTATGCCGAACTATTCGGTGGTCGGGATCTGACCGGCACAGTTTCATTTGCCGAAGTTCACCCCGCCGATCGGGAGCGCGTCGAGCAGGCCTTCCGCGAAACGGTTGCGACGGGAGAAGGGCAGCATCTCGAATACCGTTTTGTCAGGGCCGATGGCCGAGTGCGTCTGATGGAGTCGCATGGTGGGGTCGTCCTCAATGGCGACGGCCGGGTTAAATATGTCGTCGTGGTTACCCATGACATCACCGAACGCCAGGAGGCTGACGAGAAAATTCATCATATGGCTTTCCATGACCCGCTGACCCAACTGCCCAACCGGCTGACCTTGAGCGATCGGCTGCAGCAAGCGATGGCTGCGAGCAAGCGTAGCGGCCGTTACGGTGCGCTGTTATTTCTCGATCTCGACCATTTCAAGCCAGTGAATGATGCCCACGGGCATGTCGCGGGCGATCTGCTTCTGGTTCAGGCGGCCGAGCGCATTGCCAAATGCGTTCGGGAAATGGATACCGTTGCCCGTTTTGGCGGCGATGAATTTGTCGTGATGCTCGGCGAACTCGATGTCGACTATGCCCCCTCGTTGGCACAGGCCGAACTGGTTGCCGAGAAAATCCGTGCAGCTATCGCCGAACCCTACTTTCTGGATATCAAGGCAAGCGACGGATCGCGGCAGCGGGTTGAACATCACTGCACGGCGAGTATTGGCGTCACCCTCTTCCTGAACCACGAATGCAGCGAGGAGGAAGTGCTCAAACTGGCGGACATCGCGATGTACCGGGCGAAGGAGGAAGGGCGCGACCGGGTTTCATACGCCAACCAGTAACTGAAAACGCGAATCGGGTTGCGTCGCCAGACTTTTCAGTTCTTCACCACGCCATAACGGACCAAGGTTTCTGCCCTGGCCAGGGCGTGATCGACAATCGGTGCCGGGTAGTCGCGGCCGATGACGACACCGAGTCCTTCCTGCTCGACGCGGCCCATTTGCCAGGGCGCATGGATGTATTTATTGGCGAGCCTGGCCAGTTCAGGCACATAGCGGCGGATGAACTTGCCTTCCGGGTCGAATTTCTCCGACTGGGTGATCGGGTTGAAAATCCGGAAGTAGGGCTGGGCATCGCAGCCGCTGGAGGAAGCCCACTGCCAGCCGCCGTTGTTGGCAGAAAGATCGAAGTCGTTGAGCTGTTCGGCAAAGTATTGCTCGCCGAGCCGCCAGTCGATGCCGATATCCTTGGTCAGGAAAGAGGCGACGACCATGCGCAGCCGGTTGTGCATCCAGCCGCTGTGATTGAGCTGGCGCATCGCGGCATCGACCAGCGGGTAGCCGGTTCGGCCGGCGCACCAGGCGGCGTAGGCTGCCGGCCGCTCGGCCCACTGAATGGCGTCGTATTCCGGCTTGAAGGCATGACCGACGACGTGTGGAAAGCGGTCGAGAATCATGAAATAGAAATCGCGCCAGATCAGTTCGCTGAGCCAGACATCGGCCTCGCTTTGACGGGCGACGCGTACCAGTTCGCGGATCGAAATGGTGCCGAAGCGTTGATGCACCGAGAGATAGGAAACACCTTTTACCGCCGGGAAGTCCCGTAGCGCCCCGTAACGCTGGATGCGTCCGGTGCGGAACTCATCCCACAGGATGCGGGCGCCGGACATGCCGGGCTGGATGCCAAGTTCGCTCAGATCAGTCGTTTCAAAGCCGATTTCAGCCAGGCTGGGCACGCCGGCCAGTTCACTGCCGGCAAATTGGCCGATGCAGGAATGCGCGGCGCAATCTGCTGCGGTCAACCGTTTTAACCAGGCATTTTTGTAGGGGGTGAAAACCGAGTAGGGCTTGCCCTGTTGGGTCAGCACTTCGTCGCCATCGAAAATGGCCTGATCCTTGAGGCCGTGGAAGGCAACGCCGGTAGTACCCAGGTCTGCCGCAACCTCGGCATCACGCTGCTTGGCGGCCGGCTCGTAGTCGTGGTTGGCGAACACGGCCGAAACGCCGAGCCGGCGGGCGAGGGCGGGAATTTCCCGATTCGCCTTACCATGACGAACAATCAGCCCGCCGCCCCTGGCGCGCAACGCGGTATCGAGTTCAGCCAGGGATTCGCGGATGAAATGGACGCGCCGATCCCGTTTTGAGGGCAAGGCGTCAAGAATCTCGCAATCAAAAACAAAGGCGCAATAGACCTGTTTGGCTTCGGCCAGCGCCGCACTGAGCGCGGCATGGTCGTAGTCGCGCAAATCGCGGCGGAACCAGACCAGGGCTTTTTCGATTTTCATGGTTGGTTTGTACCCCGGCGACGATTAAAATTCCAGTCATGGAAAAGCTCAACCTCACCGATAACTTTCTGATCGCCATGCCGGCGCTGGAAGACCCGTATTTCGCCCATGCGCTGGTCTACATTTGCGAGCACAACGAAAACGGGGCGTTGGGGATTATCGTCAATCGCCCGATCGACATGGATCTGGCCGGTTTGTTCGACAAGATCGACATCAAGCTGGAAGCTGAAAATCTGGCCAAGCTGCCGGTCTATTTCGGTGGCCCGGTGCAGCTGGACCGCGGCTTCGTGCTGCATCGCCCGGTCGGTCAGTGGCAATCGACCCTCGCGGTGAATAGCGAAGTCGGGCTGACCAGTTCGCGCGACGTGCTGGCCGCTGTCGGCAGTGCCGGCCTGCCCTCGGAATTCATCGTTACGCTGGGCTACGCCGGCTGGGATGCAGGGCAGCTGGAAGAAGAATTGGCCCAGAATTCCTGGTTGACCGTAGCGGCCAAGAGCAGCATCTTGTTTGATCTGCCCCCGGAAGAGCGCCTGCCGGCTGCGATGCAGAAACTCGGCATCAGCTTCACGCAGCTCTCCGATGTCGCCGGCCATGCCTGACGGCACGGTGCTGGCGTTCGATTTCGGCGAAAAACGGATCGGTGTCGCCACCGGCGAAACCCTGCTCAGCAGCGCGCACCCGCTGATGGTGATTCACGCTGAAACCAACGACGACCGCTTTGCTGCCATCGGGAAATTGATTGCCGAATGGCGGCCGGTGCAACTGGTCGTTGGTCTGCCCACCCACGCCGACGGCACGCCGCATGCGATGACCCGTCTGGCGACAAAGTTTGCCGAACGCCTGCAACGCCGTTTCAATCTGCCCGTTGGCTTTGCCGACGAGCGCCTGACCTCGCTCGACGCTGAAACGCGCCTGCGCGAAACCGGCCGCAACAGCAAGCGCGCCAAGCCTTTGCTTGACGCCGTGGCGGCCCAACTCATTCTCCAAACCTGGTTCGAAAGCCCGCAGCATGTCACCCCTGCCCCATCTGAACACTGAGTCGCTGCCTGACGCCGAGGCCCAGTGTCGCCAACTGGCCGACCTGATTCGTCCGCATCTGCATCACCAACCGGCGCTGGTCGGCATTTTCAGCGGCGGCGCCTGGATCGCCGAGCGCCTGAAGGAACTGCTTGATCTGCCGGAAGATATCGGCCTGATCGACGTTTCCTTCTACCGCGACGATTTCGCCGAAAAGGGCCTGCATCCGCAAGTCAAACCGACGGTGATTCCCTTCGAGATCGAGGGGCGTCACCTGATTCTGGTCGATGACGTGCTCTACACCGGCCGCACCACCCGCGCCGCGATCAACGAACTGTTCGACTACGGTCGCCCAGCCTCAATTGAACTGGCCGTGCTGGCCGATCGCGCCGGGCGCGAGCTGCCCGTGGCGCCGACCTATTGCGTCTGGGATGTGGCGCTGAGCGATGGCGAGAACCTGGTGCTCGCCAAGCAAGACGACGGTCAACTCGCCTGGAGGCTGGAAAATGCATAACCCGCAGTTGAACAAGGATGGCGAGCTGACCCATCTGCTCTCGGTCGAGGGCTTGCCGCAGCGCATCCTGACGCAGATTCTCGACACCGCCGAATCCTTCATGGAAATCTCGGCGCGCGAAGTGAAAAAGGTGCCGCTGCTGCGCGGCAAGAGCGTTTTCAATCTCTTCTTCGAGAACTCGACGCGGACCCGCACCACCTTCGAGATCGCCGCCAAGCGTTTGAGCGCCGACGTGATCAATCTCGATATCAACAAATCGTCGGCCAGCAAGGGCGAAACCCTGCTCGATACCATCGACAACCTGTGCGCCATGCACGCCAACCTGTTCGTCGTGCGCCACGCTTCGAGCGGCGCGCCCTACCTGATCGCCGAGCACCTGCAACGGGCCGGCCGCGACGACATCCACGTCGTCAATGCCGGCGATGGTCGCCACGCCCATCCGACGCAGGGCCTGCTCGACATGTACACCATTCGCCACTACAAGAAGGA
>CAYWNX010000109.1:0-4395 GCA_964459735.1 uncultured Dechloromonas sp.
GAGAAACGGCGTGGCCAGAGAGACGTCCCAATCAACGGTTTCAAGCAATTGAAAGCAATCCAAACGGTGCTATACAGAAAGTAGGCGTAGTGTTTTGACGCCGGGAGTTGCACCATGAAAATTCACGCAATTACTCTTGGTTTGGCAATGGTGTCGGTACTGTCCGCATGTGCTGTTGTTCCATATTCGCCACCCTACAGTGATTATCGTGTGTATCCAGAGTACCCACCATATGGTTATCAGATGTATCAGGGCTACCCATCGCCTTATATCTACCCCGCTCCAGTAATCGTTCCGCAGATAATTTGGGGCGGAGGGAGTCGGGGTCATTGGCATGGGCACCGACATGGAGGGCGGCAAGGCGGCAAGGTGGCAAGGGGAACTGGCGAAGGTAAAGCCAGCGGTCGGCGCTGCAAGCGCGGAATTTCGCCCACCACCAACGACTCTCCCGCCCCGGCCGTCAGTTCGCGGACAAAATCATCCCGGCCAAGATAAATTTGCCCTGCAAAGGCTGCCACAAGCTTGGCAAGCCGACGCCGGCGTGGACAAAATCGCTTTAGGCTTGGCGTGCAGCGAAGCGCTCCTACCCGAATTGTTCCAACAACCAGCCGGCTTCCAGCCAGCTTGGTGCAGTCGCCGTACCAAGCATCGTTTTATGGCACAAAATGCCAATATGAAAACTTGGCTCAGGAGGCTCCCATGCCAACCCGAAACGTTGTCCTTACCGACCACCAAGTTCATTTTGTTGAGCAGTTAGTCACCTCCGGGCGTTACCAGAACGCCAGCGAAGTTCTGCGCGAAGGGTTAAGGCAGGTTGAGCGCCGCGAATCCGAAGATGAACTGCGCCTTGCTGCCTTGCGCGATGCTGCGAAAGTGGGCATTGCCGACATTGAGGCAGGCAGCCTCCGTTGTTTTGACTCTGCGGACTTGCTTGGCCAGCATCTGGCAACGCTGACTCCGAAGTGATTGGCACATAGTGTCCGGGCATTCTTGGACGGTTCGCCTATCGGCTGCTACCGAGGCGGATTTCAGTCAAATTCTGCGCTGGACGTTAGATAACTTCAGTTCGGCACAGGCACGGGCTATGCCGATACGCTCTTGTCGGCACTGAAGGCCCTAAATGCAGGTCCGGCCATCATTGGCGTCAAAAAGCGTCCGGAAATCGGCACCAATATCAGGACGCTTCATGTTGCGCGGAACGGGCGCAAGGGCCGACACTTCGTGATGTTTCGCATCAGCACCATTCAGGGGGCCGCTGTGATTGATGTGCTCCGACTGCGGCATGACAGCATGGACTTGGAACGGCATTTGTCAGCGTCTGAGCACAACTGATTTCATCATCACAGCGTCTTGCATTTCGCCATTCCCCGCACCTTTTTCAAAACCGGGCGGCATTGCCAAGCTGGCGATGCCAGTCCTCATTTTTAGCCATTTTTCCCGGTTGACCGCAGGACTGCGGCATCTTTCCGGAGCCCATCGACTCTCAGGAAACCTGACCAGCCAGTGTCGTCTGCGTGACCGCGCTCTTGTCATCAGACAGCAATAACGGCCAAAGGCTACCTGTCCTTGGCCGAGCCGATAGCACTCATTCCGTCCGCCGCAATCTCCAGCGAGCGCAAGCGAAGCGCCGGGTCGAAGATGTCGCAGACAAACATCAATTCATCGGCTGCGGTTGCCTGAACCAGTGCAGTTAGCCCCTCCCGCACTTTGTCGGGGCCGCCGATCACTCCCGCCGCCAGAAAGTCACCAATAGCCGAGCGCTCATGCGGTTGCAGGCGGCTCATGTAATCCGCCACCGGCGGCGGCAGGCAGCGGCGGTCGCCGGTCAGAATGCCGAGTACCCGTTGATAGGTGCTGCTGGCGAGGTATTCGGCTTCGTCATCGGTCGCTGCGGCAATCAGCGGGACGCCGATCATCACGTAGGGCTTTGCCAGTTTGGCCGACGGTCGGAAGTTGCTGCGATAGACCGCGATGGCCTGCAGCAGCATGGCCGGCGCGAAATGCGAGGCGAAGGCGTAGGGTAGCCCGCGCTCGGCCGCCAGTCGGGCCGAGAAAAGACTCGACCCGAGCAGCCAGATGGGGACTTCCGTACCCATTCCCGGTACGGCGATTACTCGCTGCCCCGGCAGTCCTGGCCCGAGCAGTTGCTGCAGTTCGCTGATTTCCCGCGGGAAATCGGCTTCGGTTTCGGGGCGGTCACGGCGTAAGGCGCGCATGGTGATCTGATCGGTGCCGGGAGCACGCCCCAGGCCGAGATCGATTCGCTCCGGATAGAGCTCGGCCAGGGTGCCGAAGGCTTCGGCGACAACCAGCGGCGCGTGGTTGGGCAGCATGATCCCGCCGGAGCCGACACGGATGCGACTGGTGGCAGCGGCAATGTAGCCGACCAGCACCGCCGTCGCCGAACTGGCGATCCCCGGCATGTTGTGATGCTCGGCCAGCCAGTAGCGGGTAAAGCCAAGGTTCTCGACATGCCGGGCAGTACGCCGGGCAATCGCCAGCGCCTCGGCGACCGTGCCGCCTTCGCGCACAGCCACGAGGTCAAGCATGGACAGTTTGGTTTCTTGCCGGGCGTTCATGTTTGTTCCTGAAGTTTTTTCTCAATGACCGAAACTACCGGACTGCGCCGACTGGCCGCCCAACTCAATAGCGAGAGCAAGGCCAGGCCGCTGCCGATCAGGAGAATGCCGAGCACCTCGCCGGTCTTGAATTCCTCGCCGAAGGTCAGTCGCGACGAGAGGATCGCCACCACCGGCGTACCGAGGACGGACAGGCTGGCTTCCCAGGCCGGGACGCGGTCGAGGATGTAGATCCACAGCCACCAGCACATCGCTGTGCTGCAGATCGACATGAAGGCGAGAATGCCGAGGTAGGAAACGCTCCAGTCGGTTGGGCGCTCCGTGACCACCAGGCTCAGCAGCACCAACGGTATGGCACCGAGGATCATTTGCCATGCCGTAAGCGTCAGCAGGTCCACCGGCGTGGTCGAGCGCAGGCGCTTGATCAGGATGGTTCCGGTCGCCCAGCAGAGCGCCGCCATCAGGCCGAGAAATTTGCTGAACAGGCTGGAATGCATGTCCCAGGGTTCGATGATCAGCAACAGGCCGAGCAGCGTGCTCGCCGCCGCCAGCCACTGCTTGCCCCGGACCCGCTCACCGAGCAGCGGCCAGGCCATCAACAGAGTCCAGATCGGCATAGTGAAAATCAGCACCGCCGTCTTGCCGGGGCCGCCCTCGACCAGGGCCCAGGTCTGAAAAATCATGAATCCCGCCCCCTGTGCCAGGCCGATGGCCAGCGTTGCGCCCGGCGCCACCAGCTTGAGCGGACGCCCCATCAGCTTGAGGACCAGGATCAGGGTCAGCGCGCCGCCAACGCAGCGCTCGGCGGCAAACGCAAGCGGTGGCGCATAGACCAGGCCTTGCTTGGCCAGCACCCAGGTGTAGCCCCAGGTCAACGACAGAACGAGTAGTGCGAGCGCTGGCAGCCAGCGGCGGTATGAAGGCATGGAATAGTCTGCTTTGGGAACAGGAAACCGTGACCGGAAAATCCTGTCACGGCGTGGTTGCAACGGTGCTTAGTCGGCCAGCGCCGGATAATCGATGTAACCCTCGGCGCCACCGCCGTAGAGCTTGTCGGCCTGCAATTCGTTCAAAGGCGCATCGTTGCGCAGGCGACGCACCAGATCCGGGTTGCTGATGAAGGGACGGCCAAAGGCGACCAGATCGGCCTTGCCGCCAGCCACGGTTTCCAGCGCTTCGCCATAGCTGAAGCCGTTATTGACCATCCAGGCACCGGGGAAGCGGCGATGCAGTGCTGCGTAATCGAAAGGCTTGGCATCGGCCGGAACACGAGCGCCACCGGTTTCACCCTCGATCACATGCAGGTAAGCCAGGCCAAGCGGCGCCAGCTGGTCGACGACGTAGCTGAACAGCGCCTGCGGATCACTATCGAGCGGCGTGTCGCTGAAAGTGGTCATCGGACTGAAGCGTACGCCGGTCCGGCCGGCCCCGATTTCGTCGGTAATGGCCTGCATTACTTCCAATAGCAGACGGGCGCGATTGGCAATGCTGCCGCCGTACGGGCCGCTGCGGTCGTTGACGCTGTCGCGCAAAAACTGGTCGAGCAGATAGGAGTTGGCGGCATGCACTTCAACGCCGTCGAAACCGGCAGCGATGGCGCAACGCGCCGCATGCCGGTAGTCGGCAATCAGTCCAGGCAGTTCGTCGTCACGCAGGGCGCGCGGCGCGGATACCGGGACAAAACCCTCGCTGGTAAAGGTCTGGGCATCGGGACGACGGTTGGTGGACGAGACTGGCGCAGCGCCGTCCGGCAACAGAGAAGAATGGGATATGCGACCGACGTGCCAGAGCTGGATGACGATCTTGCCGCCGGCCG
>CAYWNX010000109.1:4495-8286 GCA_964459735.1 uncultured Dechloromonas sp.
GAATGGGATATGCGACCGACGTGCCAGAGCTGGATGACGATCTTGCCGCCGGCCGCATGAACGGCATCGGTGACCTTGCGCCAGGCGGCTACCTGTTCCGGCGTATGGATGCCCGGGGTATCGAGGTAACCCTGAGCCATCGGGCTGATCTGGCTGGCTTCGGCGATGATCAACCCGGCACTGGCCCGTTGACGGTAGTACTCGACAGTCATCGGTCCCGGCAGATGGCCCTCGATTGCCCGATTGCGGGTCAGCGGTGCCATGACGATGCGGTTGGCCAGGGCAATTTCGCCAATTTTGATTGGATCAAACAAAGAACTCATGATGATTCTCCTTGGTGGCTACTGCTTGGTAAAAAATTAGACCGGTCGTCTATATTACAGGGTCAAAAATAGGCCGCCAGCGGGCGGCCGATCAGTTTTCGCAAGATTCAGCGGGACAGCACTTGCTGAGTGAACTTCATCGCGTTATCCAGCGCATTGCTGTTGCGGTGCAATTTGCCGAGCAGGCTGGCGCCGAGCCACAACTGGTAGAGCATTTGCGCGGTCGATTTCGCTTCCAGGGCCGGCAGCGAAGCATCGCTGATCCCCGCCTCGATCAGCCGGGTAATGCGGGCTACTACCTGATCGGTACCGTCGCGCAGCGTGATCCGCATCGCATCCGAAAGATCCGCCACTTCTCCGCTCAGCTTTACAACCAGGCATTTCTGATCGGTACAGGCGTCGCAGTTGGCATCAAGCCAGCGCTGCCAGTAAGCCATCAGACGTTCGTAGCCCGACATCCCTTCCACTAGCAGCAACTCGTCGATACTGCTCAGATAGTGGTCGAAATACTCTTGCAGCAGGGCCTGACCGTATTGTTCCTTGGACTCGAAGTAATGATAGAACGAACCCTTCGGCACACCGGCAGAGGTCAGGATCTCGTTGAGACCAACGCTCGCAAACCCCTTGCCGGCAATGATCCGGTGGCCGGTTTCGAGAATGTGCTGGCGCGTATTGTCGTGACGAATGTTCATGGGAAAGAAGGTTGCCACAAAATAGACCGGTCGTCTAGTTGATTGGAGATAATATTTTCCAGCGCTTCGGCGCACGATCAATCAGGCGAAATCGGGGTGAGGCGCGGCCCTGCCCGCTCAAAGCTGAGCTGCAACCAGCCGCCCCAGCGTAGCAATCGCGGCCTGCTGCTGCGCCGAATCCGGATGGCCGAAGTTGAGGCGGATGCAGTTGCCGAATTCGCGCTTGGCCGAGAAGATGGGGCCGGGGGCAATGCTGATGCCTTGGTCGAGGGCCATTTTGTGGAGTTTCAGCGCATCGACGCGTTCGGGTAGTTCGAGCCACATGAAATAGCCGCCGGCCGGCCGGGCGAGTTTGGTTTCGGGCGGGAAGTGGCGTTCGACGGCTTCGATGAGGACGGACTCCTGCACCGCCAGATGCTGCCGCAAGCGGCGCAAGTGGTGGTCGTAACCGCCATGTTTCAGATATTCGGCAATGGCGATCTGGACCGGGATAGTCGTGGCGAGCGTGGTCGACAGCTTGAGGCGGACGAGTTTTTCAGCGTAGCGCCCGGCCGCAACCCAGCCGAGACGGTAGCCCGGGGCGAGGCATTTCGAGAAGGAAGAAACGTGCATCACATGGTCGTTTTTGGCGACCGATTTGCTGCAGAGCGGCGCCTGCGGGCCGAAATACAGTTCGCTGTACACATCGTCCTCGATCAGCGGCACGTCATGGCGGCGCAGCAGCTCGATCAGGTTCTTTTTCCGCTCGTCAGAAACCAGGCTGCCGGTCGGATTGGCGAAGTTGAGCATCAGCAGGCAGGCCTTGATCGGATGATGCCTTAGCGCATCTTCCAGCGCCTGCAGGCTGATTCCTTCCCGCGGGTGGGAAGGAATCTCGATGACTTTCAAACCGAGGCGCTCGCTGGCCTGCAAGCCGGCGTAAAAAGTCGGCGACTCGATGGCGATCAGGTCGCCAGGCGAGGTCACTGCCTGCAGGCACAGGTTGATGCCTTCCATGGCGCCGGAGGTGATCACCACTTCGTCGGTCGGCACCACCGCCCCGCGCGAGAGGTAGCGCAGGACGATCTGCCGGCGCAGTTCTTCATTGCCGGGCGGCAGGTCGCTCAGGGTCGACAGCGGGTCGAACTTGCGCGCCGCCTGGCTGAGGAAACGCCCGAGTTTGTCGAACGGAAACAGGTAGGGACTGGGAAAACTGGAGCCGAGCGGTACCACCGACGGATTCTTGACGCTGTTCAGTATCTGGAAGATGAAGTCGCTGACCTGGAGTTCGGTCGAGTTGCCGACCGGGTGGCTCATCGCCGGTTCGTGCAGGCGCTGCCCGAGGCGTGCCCGGACGAAATAGCCGGACTTCGGCCGCGCTTCGATCAGCCCCCGGCTTTCCAGCAGGTAGTAGGCCTGGGTCACGGTGACCGGACTGATGCTGTGCGTTCGGCATACCTGGCGGACGGAAGGCAGACGGTCCCCGGCACGCAGCACGCCATCGCTGATCAGTTTTTCAGTTTCGTAGGCGAGACTTTGATAAAGAACCATCGATCCACCGGAGCAAAGACGAGAACATGGCCGACACTTGGGTGCGCTCAGGATCGGCTGCCAATTCAGCCCCACAAAACAGGGGGGTTTCATATTTACATGGGCCGGCAATCCCAACCATCGCATGGATCAAAGCTAACGATTCAATAGCGCCATTGCAAACCATCCGGACGAGCTTGAGTGATTACCCGAATCTCATCCGGCCGTTGCGCAATCGCTCGACCGACGGGACGCGAACGACTTGCCCATCGACGGCGATCAGACCTTTTCTTCTGAGATCCTGAAGAATCCGGGAAAAATGCTGCGGCGTCAGGTCAAGCCGGGAGGCCAGATCGATTTTTTTCAGCGGCAGCCTGATCGCCATCTCCTCACCGTTTCCTGCCACTGCAGGAAGCTGCGCCAGAATGAAATCAGCCACCCGCTCATGTCCCGGCTTGAAATTCGACGACTCGATATCGAGCATCAGGCAGTGGATACGCCGGGACATCAGCCCCAGCAGCTTTCTGACCAGCGCCGGTGAGTCCTCGATCAATCCCGACACCACTTTTTCCGGCAAATGCAAAACCTCCGAGTCAACGACCGCCTGCGCCGTGACGTTGCATGGAATCCCCAAAAACATCGCTGCCTCACCCAGGCTATCGCCGCTCCTAAGAACATCGATCACCTTCTCCTGACCATCGGCGGAAACCTTGGATATTTTCACGGCCCCCTCAACGACGACATACATGCCGCTCGGCTGTTCGCCCGAGAAGAAAATGGTCTCGTTCCGCGCAATGCGCAGGCGCTTCAATCCATCATGGGCTTGACTCGATTTCAGGGCAAAGAGCTGCTCGAACAAATCGGCTGGTTCACGCACAGAAATTGTCGGCACCTTTACATTTCCCCAGCCTGCATCCGAGCCGCGAAGGTCATGACAATGTTCATATCAGCCAGAAAACTGCGGTCAACGGCGATTTAAGCCAAAATTCACCAGGCGACACCTGCGCTGGCGGCCCCGAGGGCGTGCCGCAGTAAACCACGGAAATCCGCCTCGCAACAGAAACAGCCTTTCACAAAACGAATAGGTACAGTTCCCGCATCCAGCGACCATTCTGTACTGCTTGGCAAGCGGCAAATCTGTACCCACCTTACCCGCTTCATCGGCGGCAGAATCCTCGCAATCGACCTGTCGCCGAGGAATTTTCCCAATGAAACCAGCTGCCATCCTGCTCGCCATCTTTGCCCTGACCTGCAATGCCAATGAAAA
>CAYWNX010000110.1:0-8269 GCA_964459735.1 uncultured Dechloromonas sp.
CCTCTTCCTCGCCCGCGATCGCCTCGGCGTCAAGCCGCTCTACTACGCACTACTCGACGACGGCACTTTCCTCTTCGGCTCGGAACTCAAATCACTACTCGCCCACGGCGGCCTCAAGCGCGAAATCGATCCCTGCGCCGTCGAAGAATACTTCGCCCTCGGCTATGTTGCCGAACCCCGCGCCATCTTCAAACAAGCCAAAAAACTGCCACCGGCCCACACCCTTTTGCTGCACCGCGGCCAGCCGGTTGGTGAGGCCCGGGAATACTGGGATGTCAACTTCACCCTCGACAATCCGATCAGCGATGTCGACGCCTGCACCGAACTCACTCACCGCCTCGAAGAGTCGATCAAACTCCGAATGATCTCCGAAGTTCCACTCGGCGCCTTCCTCTCCGGTGGAGTGGATTCCAGCGCCGTGGTCGCCGTGATGGCGGGACTCTCCAATGCTGCGGTCAACACCTGTTCCATCGGCTTTTCCGACCCCGCCTTCAACGAATCCGAATTCGCCAAGATGGTGGCGGACCGTTATCACACCAACCACCATCTCGACATTGTCGAAAGCGACGACTTCGATCTCATCGATACCCTCGCCAAGCTCTACGACGAACCCTACGCCGACAGCTCCGCCATTCCCACCTACCGGGTTTGCCAACTGGCTCGCAAGCACGTCACCGTAGCCCTTTCCGGCGATGGCGGCGACGAAAGCTTTGGCGGCTACCGTCGCTACCGCCTGCACCTGATGGAAGAAAAAATGCGCTCAGCCCTGCCGCTGAGTCTGCGGCGCCCCGTCTTCGGCGCACTGGGCAAGCTCTACCCCAAGGCCGACTGGGCGCCACGTATCTTTCGCGCCAAGACCACCTTTGAAGGCATCGCCCGCAGCTCAGTGGAAGCCTACTTTCACTCCGTTTCCATCCTCCGCGCCCCGATGCGCAACCAGCTGTTCAGCCCCGCCTTCAAATCAGCCCTCGGCGGCTACAACGCCATCCAGGTCTTCAACCAGCACGCCGCCAAAGCCAAAACCGATGACCCGCTGGCACAGATTCAGTATCTCGATCTGAAGACCTATCTGGTCGGCGACATCAACACCAAGGTTGACCGCGCCAGCATGGCCCATTCGCTGGAAGTTCGCGAACCGCTAATGGACCACGAACTGATCGAATGGCTGGCAACACTCAATTCATCACAAAAAATTCGCGGCCAGGAAACCAAATACCTGCTCAAAAAATCGATGGAATCTCACCTGCCCAACGACGTGCTCTATCGCCCCAAAATGGGTTTCTCGGTGCCTCTCGCCCGCTGGTTCCGTGGCCCGCTCAAGCAGCGTGTCAAGGATGCGCTGCTCGGCCCGCGCTTGGCCGAGACCGGCTGGTTCAATCGCGACTATTTGCAGCATCTGGTCGATGCCCACAATAACGGTAGCCGCGACTACAGCGCCTCAATCTGGACCATCCTGATGTTCGAAGCCTTCCTGCGCAACGTAATGGAACAAGGCGAACCGGCATGATACGCACGCTCCACGTACTCGACCACTCCATCCCGCTGCACAGCGGCTACACCTTCCGCACCGCAGCGTTACTGCGCGAACAACGCGCCCTTGGCTGGGAAACCTTCCACCTCACCTCACCCAAGCAAGGTGAAGTATCGGCACCTTTTGAAGATGTGGACGGCTTGCACTTTTACCGCACTCCACCGGTTACCGGCACACTGGCCAGCTTGCCTATTGGCAAAGAACTTGCCCTGATGAAGCAACTGGAAACAAGACTTGAAGAAGTCGCCCGCGAAGTACGCCCCGACATTATTCACGCCCACTCCCCTGTTCTCAATGCTCTCCCAGCCATCAAGGTTGCCCGCAAACTCGGCATCCCGGTTGTCTATGAAATCCGCGCTTTTTGGGAAGATGCAGCAGTCGACCATGGCACCACTAGCGAAGGCAGCCTGCGCTACCGTGTCACACGCAAACTTGAAACCCGCGCCATCCAGCAAGTGGACCACGTCTTCACCATCTGCGAAGGCCTGCGAGCAGACATCGTAGCCCGTGGCATTCCCGCCAATAAAGTCACCGTCATTCCCAATGCAGTAGATATAGCTGCTTTCAACCTGGCCAGCCCACCGGACCCGGAACTACAGCAAAAATGGGGGCTGGCCGGCAAAACCGTTGTCGGCTTTATTGGCTCCTTCTACGCCTACGAAGGTCTCGACCTGCTACTAGACGCACTTCCCGCCATCATTGAACAGAAGCCAGAGACTCGTCTCCTACTCGTCGGTGGTGGCCCGCAGGAAGCCAACCTTCGCCAGCAAGCCGACAAGCTAGGCCTCAAGGATCACGTCATCTTCACCGGCCGCGTACCGCACAGCGACGTCAACCGTTATTACGATCTGATCAACGTGCTCACCTACCCGCGCCACCCGATGCGCCTGACTGAACTCGTCACCCCGCTCAAACCCCTCGAAGCGATGGCCCAAGGCCAGCTTTTTGTTGCTTCGGACGTGGGCGGCCACAAGGAACTCGTCGAGCACAATAAAAATGGCATCCTCTTTAAGGCAGGAGATCGCAGTTCGCTAACCCAAGCCTTGCTCTCTTTGCTCAATGACCAAGCTCGTTGGCCAGAACTGAAAACCAATGGCCGAATATTTGTCGAAACCGTGCGCAATTGGCGAAACAGCGTTGCCAACTACAGAGCGCCCTACCAGCGCCTGACCGGCAAGAGCGATTAGGATGCCTGAAGCAAGAGAGCCCCACATCGTCGTTTTTTCAAGTCTGTTTCCTAGCCAGATCCAGACCGGGGCAGGTCTCTTCATTCGTGAACGCATGTTTCGGGTTGGCCAACAGCTTCCTATCACGGTGATTGCACCAACCCCCTGGTTTCCTTTCCAAGGCTTACTGCGCCTACTGAAGCCCCATTTTCGGCCCGGTGCCCCAACCTACGAAAAACAATCAGGCATTGATGTCTGGTATCCGCGCTTTTTTTCAATACCCAGCCTAGTCAAAACGCTTGATGGCCTGATGATGGCGTTGAGCGCCCTCCCTCGCCTGCGTCAACTCAAAAAGGAAGGGCGCCTGGATGTCATTGATGCCCACTTTGCTTACCCGGATGGCTATGCAGCCAGCCTGTTGGCAAACTGGCTCAAGGTTCCATTCACGATCACCCTGCGTGGAACAGAAAATCGACATATTCAAGACAGCCGATTCTCCAAAAAGCTATTAAAAGCCATAGAGCAAGCGACACAAGTATTTTCTGTTTCCGAATCCTTACGCCAACTAGTCATCGCACATGGCGCCAACCCAGCGAAGATTGAGGTTGTCGGTAACGGTATCGATATCCGACGTTTCTCCCCACGAGACAAAAACGCTTGCCGGGCTGCCCTGGGCATTCCGTCAGGCGCCCGAGTCCTGATTTCGGTAGGCGGTCTCGTCCCGAGAAAAGGCTTTCACCGGGTTATCGAATTACTGCCACAATTGAAAGAGGAATTCCCTGATCTGATTTTTTTGATCGTTGGCGGCGGAAGTGCAGAAGGCAACAATCGCCCAGAACTTGAGCAACAGGTGAAACAACTCCATCTCGAAAATTGCGTCAAATTTCTCGGATCTTTACCGCCAGATGAACTCCCATCGGTACTCTCTGCTGCCGATGTTTTTGTCCTGGCAACAAGCAACGAAGGATGGGCAAATGTTTTCCTTGAAGCCATGGCCTGTGGCCTGCCGGTGGTCACCACCAATGTGGGCGGCAATCAGGAAGTGGTCAGTAACGATCAACTTGGGATTGTTGTACCCTTTGGTGACAAGGTGGCTTTATCCAAGGCAATCAGTGAATCACTCCAACGCCCCTGGGAAAACCAACTCATCCGCAGTTACGCCGAAAGCAACTCCTGGGCTGAACGCGTCACACGCTTGTATAGTCACTTTCTACGCATCACGCAGAAACCAAGGCAGACAACATGAGCGGCATCTACACGAAACTTGTTTCTGGCCTCCTGTTTCCAATACACGAGCGCCTAAAACACCACACCACGGTAGCGGTGCGTGAACAACTGGAAGAAACACAATGGTGGCCACGAGAGCGCCTTGAAGCACTTCAGTTAAATAGACTGCGTAATCTACTGACAAAAGTACAAAACAATGTTCCCTACTATCGCGATCTCTTCGCGAGCATAGGTTTCAATGCCGAAAACATCAGTTCCCTGGACGATCTAAAACGACTTCCGTTCCTGACCAAGCCGATCATTCGTAAAAACCAGGAACAACTTAAATCGGCCAAGGCCGGCAAACTGGCCCGCTTCAATACCGGTGGTTCCTCTGGTGAACCACTCATTTTCTTTATCGGCAACGAACGAGTCAGCCACGATGTAGCCGCCAAATGGCGTGCTACCCGCTGGTGGGACGTCGACATCGGCGACCCGGAAATTGTGGTTTGGGGCAGCCCGATCGAACTAAGCTCACAAGATCGCGTTCGCATGCTGCGTGACCGCGTGCTGCGCACCGAACTTCTCCCGGCCTTTGAGATGAGCGAAACAAAACTGGATGGCTTCATCGAAACCATCAGGAGCACCCGCCCGGCCATGCTGTTCGGCTATCCCTCCTCGATCTCCCTGATTGCGCGCCACGCTGAAAAGCGTGGCCAGCCAATGAATAATCTAGGCATCAAGGTTGCCTTCGTGACATCGGAACGCCTCTACGACCACCAACGCGACGAGATCAGCCGCATTTTTGGCTGCCCCGTTGCCAACGGATATGGCGGGCGTGACGCAGGTTTTATTGCCCATCAATGCCCGCAAGGCGGCATGCACATTACCGCTGAGGACATCCTTGTTGAAATCGTCGACAAGGATGGCAATGCAGTGACCAATGGAACAGCCGGCGAAGTCGTCGTTACACATTTGGCCACCAGCGAATTCCCCTTCATCCGCTATCGCACAGGCGACGTAGCAATCATCTCCGACGCACAATGCGCCTGCGGCCGTGGCCTGCCCATGCTGGAAGAGATACAGGGACGAACGACCGATTTCGTCATGGCCACCGACGGCACCATCATGCATGGTCTGGCGTTGGTCTACCCGATTCGGGATATTCCCGGCATTGCAGC
The DNA here is from genome assembly GCA_964459735.1 of uncultured Dechloromonas sp. Lineage (GTDB taxonomy): Bacteria > Pseudomonadota > Gammaproteobacteria > Burkholderiales > Rhodocyclaceae > Azonexus. The sequence continues at coordinate 5,085 of CAYWNX010000110.1, forward strand.
CTTCAAAGTCGTGCAGGAAACGCTCGAACGTATCCTGGTTCATATCGTTCCCGGAGAAAGCTGCGGTCAACAGGTAGAAACACTCATTTCTGAAGGCATCAAAGCAAGGCTTGGGCAAACAGTGAGTGTTCAGGTTCTTCGAGTAGACGAGATCCCTAAAGAAAAGTCCGGCAAATACCGCTACGTTCAAAGCCTGGTTGTGGGGAACTGACGCATGCCGGGAAACCAGCTAGCTCAAGCTTCCCCCAACAAGGAAGCCACTGCCGAAACTCCTGCGGTCCACAGCGTAAAATCCCGTTTTTCAGGCCTGATCTCAGGCAACTTCGGCACGCACAGAGGCCTGATCCGGCTTCTGCTCGGTGAAGCAGAATATCTCGCCGGCAGACTCAATGAATTTCTCGAGCCGGATCTTTACGCCACCCAGCGCCTCGTCTTCGTCTGCCTTGGCAATATAAACCGTAGCCCATTTGGAGAAAATGTAGCTACTTCATTGGGTCTTTACTCGACCTCGATAGGTCTAGCCACATCAACAGGCGCACCGGCTTTCACCACCGCAGTCACCACCGCGCAGCGTTTCGACATTGACCTCACGGCCCATAAAGCAACCGATTTTGTCGATTACGAATACCGCGAAGGCGACCTGCTTCTCGCCATGGAAATTCGCCACGTCCACCGACTAATTGCCCTTGGCATTCCGCCAACAGCAATTGCACTCCTTGGTCACTGGTCCACACCACACCGAATCCATATTCACGATCCGCACACCCTGTCAGATGCCTACTTCCGAACCTGCTTCAGCGTAATTAACGCAGCCGTACGTGAGCTCGCGCAGGAATGCCGCCGTGTTAACAGCCCTTGCCTTGCCCGATGAACATTCATCTAACTTTCGATATTGAGGTCTGGTGCAACGGCTGGAAAAGTCTGGACCGTGAGTTCGCTACCTGCTACCCGCGCTACATCTACGGCCACTCCAAGCATGGCGACTACGCCTTGCCAAAAACCCTCGAAATTCTGGTCAAAAATGGACTCAAGGGCGTTTTTTTTGTCGAACCTCTGTTTTCTGCCCGCTTCGGCCAAGAATATTTAGAACGAATCGTGCGCATGATTGATGACGCAGGCCAGGAGGTCCAATTACACCTGCACCCAGAATGGACCGATGAAATCAGCCCGCCGATCTTCCCGGAGGTTTCGCGCAAACGACAGCATTTGATCTATTACTCGCTCGACGAGCAGGTCGAGTTAATTCGCTATAGCAAAGCCTTGCTCGAAAGCGTGCTTGGCAAGCCAGTAACCGCTTTCCGGGCTGGCAGTTATGCTGTCAACACCGATACCTTTAAAGCATTGGTGCAGAATGGCATCTCAATCGATTCCAGCATCAACGGTTGCTCCTCAATTAGTGCGCCGGAACTGGTTCAGCAATATGGCTCGGCAAGCCCATTTTTGGTGCACGGCGTTAAGACTTTCCCAATCTCGGTTTTTCGCGATGGTTTTGGACGAATGCGTCCCGCCCAGGTGGGCGCGTGCAGTTATCAGGAAATGCGCCAAGCCATCACCTCCGCCCAAGACTCCGGCTGGACCAATTTTGTAATCGTGTCACACAACTTTGAAATGCTCAAACCAGGCAGCGCCGATCCGGACTTCATCGTTGCCCGACGCTTCGAAGCGCTCTGCCGCCTCCTGGGAGAGAACTCAACGACACTTCCAACCGCTGGCTTCTCCGACCCACACAACAGTAGTGCACAGCCCCCTTACCCTGATCAAGAACCGCGAAGCCATCTTTCATCAACCGTATGGCGGCACGCTGAACAATTGATTCGCAGGATTGCTTAAACCAGAACTGGCCGAGGATATCTCATGAGCACAGCATTCTCCGTCTATCTCGATCTGGTCAGATTTCTGGCTGCTTGCCTAGTATATATATACCACTCAAATCAGCGATTCGTCACAACCGAAATACTGCCGATTAGCCAGTATGGGCATAGTGCTGTCATGGTATTTTTTGTCTTGTCCGGCTATGTCATCGCCTACATAAGCGACACCAAAGAACGCGACTTGATAACCTATTCTGCCAGTCGCCTGTCGCGTGTTTACTCGGTCGCACTACCAGCAATCATCCTGACGCTTCTACTTGATTCCTCGGGCCGCGTCCTGATGCCTGAAATATACGCGAGCTATCCTTATGACCAATTCTTACTCCGTACGCTAGCTAGTTTGTCATTTAGCAACGAAGTTTGGTTTATCTCGATTACCAGCTTCTCAAACATTGCCTACTGGTCTGTTTGCTATGAGCTTTGGTACTACGTTTTCTTTGGATTGCTCGTATTTCTTCCACGCCGCACTGGAGTTTTTTGTGCCGTGCTGCTCGCCTTGGCGCTCGGCCCCAAGGTCATGCTGCTGGCCCCCATCTGGGGCTTGGGTGTTCTTCTGTATCGATGGCAGGCACTAAGCAAACTATCCATTGGCGCCGCATTGTGGCTTCTGGTTGCCTCAACAACAGGCATTATTTGGTTTCACTCTGCAGATATCGCGCCTAAAACTACGGAATGGCTCAGGAGCATCATTGGTCCAGAAAGCGTTTTGCAACTCACCCACTCAAAATATTTCCTCTCAGACACGCTGCTAGGCATCCTGGTTTTCGCGAACTTTGCTGCCATGCGCAAGGTGGCATTGCAGATCGAGCCCTTACTACTCGCCATCAAGCGGCCAGTACGTTTCCTCGCGGGCTATACCTTTTCGCTCTACCTATTACACGAACCCTTGTTCGCATTTTGGGCTGCAATACTGCATGGTGATCCATCCAACCTTGGATATTGGCTTGCAACAACCAGTCTGGTCGCAACATCAGTCGTGATAGTCGGCTATTTCACGGAAAATAAACGGCACATCCTCCGAGCATGGTTTGAACGTGTTCTGCAACGAGTCTCAATTTTGCTACGGACAACCGTCAATGCCCGCTAATCAATTGCCATCGTGCATTGTGCTCGGCCTTGAGACACAGATCGGCCTGGGTATCGTGAGGGAACTCGGTCGAGCAGGCGTCCCCGTCATTGGAATCGCTCAATCGCAATCCGCAATCGGGCTTCGCTCACGCCACCTGAGCCGCAGTATCGTGATAGACGAGCCCCGTAGCGATGCACTTATTGCATGCTTAGTGGCACTCGGCGAAGAATATGGAGAGATCAGCC
>CAYWNX010000111.1:0-8222 GCA_964459735.1 uncultured Dechloromonas sp.
ATCGTGCCCTGGCAACTGCTCTGCCAGAGAAGCGGAACCGTACTGCGGGTAGCGCCGATCGACGATGCCGGCCAGCTCATCACCGAGCAATTCGCCCGCCTGCTCGGCCCACGCACCCGGGTGGTGGCGCTGACCCACATGTCGAACGCACTGGGCAGCATCAACCCGGTCAAGGAACTGGTTGCCCTGGCGCATCGGGTCGGCGCCGTGGTGCTGATCGATGGCGCCCAGGCCGTCGCCCATCTGCCGGTCGATGTGACGGACATCGATTGCGATTTTTACGCCTTTTCCGGCCACAAGGTCTATGGCCCGACCGGCACCGGCGTGCTCTACGGGCGGCGCAGCCTGCTTGAGGCCATGCCGCCTTATCAGGGGGGCGGCGACATGATCAAGGAAGTCCGCTTTACCGGTTCGAGCTGGAACGACCTGCCCTACAAGTTCGAAGCCGGCACCCCCAATATTGCCGGCGGCATTGGCCTCGGTGCGGCAATCGACTACGTGCGCAGCCTTGGTCTGAGCGCCATCGGCGCCCATGAAGCTGATCTGCTGCGCTATGCCAGCGAACAGGCCGATGACTTCCCGGGCCTCACCCTGGTTGGCACTGCCCGCGACAAGGGAGCGATCCTCTCCTTCACGCTGGCCGGCATCCATCCCCACGATGTGGGCACCATCCTCGACAGCCGCGGCATCGCTGTGCGCACCGGCCATCATTGCGCCATGCCGGTGATGGAACGTTACGGCCTGCCGGCCACGGTGCGTGCCTCCTTCGCGCTGTACAACATGCGGCACGAAATCGATGCGCTGTTTCGCGGCCTGGCCAAGGCGCAGGAGATGTTCGCATGAGCGCCGATCTGCGCGATCTCTATCAGGAAGTGATCGTCGACCATGGCCGCCGGCCGCGCAATTTCGGCCCGCTGCCCGATGCCAGCCACCAGGCCGAAGGCTTCAACCCGCTGTGCGGCGACCGCCTGACCTTGCGCCTGAAGGTGGTCGACAGCGTGATCGAAGAGGCGCGTTTCGAGGGCGTCGGCTGTGCCATTTCGACGGCCTCCGCCTCGCTGATGACCGAGGCCTTGAAGGGTCTGGGCGCCAGCGAAGCCGAAACGCTGTTTGCCGGCTTCCACGCCATGCTGACCGGGCAAGCAACTGTTACCCCGGCCGGGCTGGGCAAACTGGAAGTCCTCGCCGGGGTACGGGAATTCCCCAGCCGGATCAAGTGTGCCACGCTGGCCTGGCACACACTGCATGCCGCCCTGCATACCGAAAACCAGCCAGTCACGACGGAGTAAACAACATGGGTTTTCGCCAATGGCTATCCAAGGCAGAACAAGCTGAAGCCAACCGCTTGCCGCCACGCAGTGAGCTGGAAAGCGACATCATCTTCGTCCTGCGGACGATTTACGATCCGGAAATTCCGGTCAACATCTACGACCTGGGGCTGATTTACGGCATCAAGGTCAACCCGGCGAACGGCCATGTCCATCTCCGGATGACGCTGACCGCACCCGGCTGCCCGGTGGCCCAGACCTTTCCCGAAATAGTGGCCGACGCGGTTCGCCAGGTGCCCGATGTTGAAGAGGTCGAGGTTGAACTGGTCTGGGAGCCGCCTTGGTCGAAAAAAATGATGAGCGAGGCGGCCCGCCTGGAACTGGGGCTGCTGTGAGTGAGGCCAGCTGAGATGAGCGAGTGGACTGACGTCGCCGCCGTGGCGGATTTTTCCCCCGGCAGTTACCGCCAGGTGGAGGTGGATGGCGTGGCGGTCGCCGTTTTCAATGTCGATGGCCGCTATTACGCCATCGAGGATGTCTGCAGCCATGAGGCGGAAACACTCTCCAACGGCCAGTTGACCGGGCTGGAAATCAACTGCCCGCGCCACGCAGCCCGGTTTTCACTGGTCACCGGGGAAGCCCTGTCGCCGCCGGCCTACGAACCGGTCGCCATTTTTCCGGTACGTGTGGAAAACGGCAGGGTGCAGGTTCGGGACGATCGCTTTGACTGACGCAGAAAAATTAAGCTGATCGCCGGCTGGACTTGCACCCGCTACGACCCTGTTCCGGGTTTCCTGACCAATTGCCTGGCAAAAGCGGCATCATTTTTGGTGATGCGGGGAGCTTGTTGCGGCCCCGTTGCATTGACGAAGCGCACAAAGTCATCGAGTGAAAGCGCTTCGGAAAGCGCCTTGTCGACACCTTCAATCCGCTCACGCAGAACAAACTGGCCACTACCGGTGACGACCATCAAATAATGATGCCCCTTGCTGCGCTGGTTTAGCCGGGCCACTGCGGCTGTTGCACGAGTCGAACGCATGCTGATCTTCCTTGGAGCGGCTTATTTGTATTTCCTGAAAACCGCTTTGGCGTCGAGATGTGCGCGGTCCAGGGTGCAGATCGACGGGTCGTCATCGTGACCGGAAAAAAAATCATCGGCTTGGGCGCGCATGACCATCTTGATCGCGGCGTCGTCAGCGATGTCGTATTTTTCGGTAATCAGTGTGCAAACTTCATCGAGATGCTGTTCGTAGGTCATTGTTGCGGGGGACTTGTTTTCTTTAGGCATGTTTTCTTTTTTGCGAAGGCAATTTAGTGCGTACGGCGGAGAAAGCTGCTGGCGTAGGATTCGTCGATCAGGCGGGCGGCCGTGTCAATTTGCTTGCCGGTAGCGCGGACAAGCAGCATCTGGAAGATACGGGCAAGCATCAGCGTATTTTCCATCGTACTGCGCCGACCATTGCCGGCATCAAGACCAAAGGCCTCGATCCAGTAATCGAGCGGCATCACGCTATCGCCCTTGTCTTCGAACATGGCAGGCAATAACCAGGCAAGATCAACCCACTGCGGCTGAAAATTAATCCCCAGACGCTCTTTGAAAGCGTGTTGCAGGAAGCCGCCGACGTAAGGCACGTGGTAGGTAACGATCGGCGCTTTTGCGGTGAACTGCAAAAAAGCCATTAATTGCCGGTCGACCGCAGCAGCGTCGCCTTCTTGCGTTGAGCAATCGAGAAAGAAGGCGTCCTCCGGCAGAATGGTCGCTCGCCGCACGCTACTGGCTGCAATATTGAGCAATTTGTCAGTCTCTGGATTAAGGCCACTGCTGACAATATCGAGCACGACATAACGGGTGTGAAAATGGACATCATCCAGCGCCGGCGCAGGACTGGCCCGCCATGCCTCCACGGCGGCCCGCAGGTCATCCGGCAGGTGCGCAGCCGCGCCGCTCTTGAACAGAAATTTCTTCAGGCTGAGCATTTCTAGTTCACCTGATAGTCGAGTTTGAGGCGTGTCTGAATTTTGCGGGCCTGGCGAAACGATTCTTTGAGAATGCGACGATCCAGTTCGTTCAGGTCATCCGGATTGATCAGATTGTCGCCCTGAGCACCCGGCTCGACATCGAGACACTGATGTCGCAAACGAAGAAACTGGATGAAATTGAGACCTTCGAGGACCGCATTGACTTCATCGGTGCGGATCGAGAGGCGCTGCGAAGCGAGGCGCAAGCGCTGGACGGTATTGCTGTTATGCACGCCGGTAGCCAGTGCGTAGATCCGCGCCACGTCGACAAAAATCCGCGAGCCGTATTTTTTGAGGTCGATCTTGCCGGGATTGCCAGGTTCGAGGTCGGTGAGGAAATCGCGAATCTTGCCCAGCGGCGGTTCGACATCCAGCGCATTGTGCGCCATGGCTCGCAGGAACATCGGGTTGGACTGTGTTTGCGCCAACAGATGACGACGCATGATGTCGGCCAGTTCGGCCTTGCCAAATAGCGGGCGGAAGTCGAAGAAGATCGTGGCGTTGAGCAATGCCTCCGGTTGCGGAATGCGAATCCAGTTACTGAACTGATCTTTCCATTCGCTCAGCGTCAGGCACCACTGCGGGTTGCTGGCCATGATGTTGCCTTTGCACAGCGTGAAACCGCAGCGATCGAGGTCTTTGTTGACATCGAGGGCGAAAGTCAAAAAGCGCTGACGCAGGCTGTCGACCACAGCAATGTCGTCACAGGTGAAAACGATGCCGTTATCCTGATCGGTGACGAAAGTCTGCTCGTCGCGGCCTTCCGAGCCAAAGGCCAGCCAGCACCATTCAATGCCGTCGAAGTTGTGATTCTCCAGATTGAGCTGGAGGACGCGGCGGGTCAGCGCATCGTTGAGGGCCGAGATGAACTGCGTCAATTGCTCGGCGCCAACGCCCTGGGCCAGCATGTTGAAGGCCAGTTGGCGGATATCGTTATTGGCCTGTTGCAAAGTTTCAATATTCTGGGCCGAGTCTATGGTCTGACGAACCTGCCGCAGACCGATGCGCTGCAGGGCAAACAAGTCGCGCTCGGAAACAACACCGGTCAGCTTGCCTTCGGCATCGGTCACCAGTACGTGACGAATACCGTTCGAAGCCATGGCAAGCATGGCGTCATAGGCGGTAGCGTGCTCCTCCAGTTTGAGCGGCGTCACCGACATGGCCTGACTGATCGGCGCGGTCAATGGCAGATCGGCGAGCACCACCCGGTCGAGCAGATCGCTGCGGGTAAAAACACCGACCGGCTTGTGCTCTTCGTCGGCAATCACCAGCGAACCAACGCCGGCTTTCGACATGGTTTCGAGAGCGGCCCGGACGGCGGTATCGGGCGAGACGGTAATCGGCGAGCGCGAGCCGATGCCGACCAGCGGCGAGTTTAGGGTTTGCTGCTCACTGGCGCGCTGGGCAAACTGCAGTTGCAACTGCTGACGCGATTGGTTGAGCAAACTGGCGATGTATTGCGTGCAGAAGAGATTGAATTCCGGGCTGCTGATCATCAGCGCCATGAAGTCTTCGGCCGGCAACTGGTAGCAGAAGACATCATCAACCGCAGTATAAGTGTTGGTCGACGGCCGGCCGGCGGTGACCGCACCGATCGGGAAGCTTTCCCCGGCACCGAGACTGAGGATGGAGTATTCGGTGACGGTGACTTCGCCGGCTTGGCGCGCCTGTACTTTGCCCGATTCGATCAGATAGAAGTAGCGGACATTGCCGGAATCCGGACCTATGATCTGGCTGCCGGCGGGGTAAAACGTGATCTGCGCCTTCTCGGCAAAACTTTGCAGGGCTTCGGCCTTCATCTTGTCGAAGGGCGCGTGGTTTTTCAGGAATGCGAGCGTATTGCCGGCCACCCGTCGACGGCCATCCTGGCGGAGCGACATTTCCAGCTCAGCCATGGCCGATGCGGTTTCTTTTTCTTGGGGCGCTTGTTCTGGCTTATCCACGACAACCTCTTTTTAAAGTGCGTAATTCAATTTGAGCCGCAATTGGAGTCGGCGTGCCTGTTTGAGCGACTCGCGCAAAATTGCCCGGTCAATGCCATGCAGATGGGAAAGGTCGAGACTATATCTGTCGCCTGTATTCGCCGCCATATCTTCCAACTGCTGATCGAGACGCAGGCGCAAAATGTGCGAAAAAGCAGCGTCGACCGCAGCAATCTCCGCCGGGGCAAAACCAACGGTGCTGGCCGCTGCCTGCAGTCGATCCGCGGTATGAACCGAACGCCCGCCGGTGGCCAGGGCAAAGATTCTTGCCGCATCGACAAATATTCGGCTGCCGTATTTTTTCAAATCGAGCAATCCCCCCTCTTCCGCTGCCACCTCGCCGCGAAAATTCAGCGGCACCTCGGCCTGCAGCGCGTTGGCAGCCATCAAGTGCAGGAAGGATGGCGTATCGGTAGTCAGGCTCAGCAACAGGGAACGGAGCTTTTCGCCGAGTTCGAGTTGGCCGAACAAGGGCTGCAAGTCGAAGAAAATACTGGCATTGAGCAAGGCGGCGGGTTCGGGGCGGCGCACCCAGTCGATAAATTGCTGCCGCCATTCGTCGTATGACAGGCACCAGGACGGGTTGCCGGCCATGATCTGGCCGCTGCACAGTTTGAAACCGCAATCGGCCAGCCGCTGATTGACCTCCTGCGCAAAGGGCAGAAAAATTGCCCGCAAGGCATCCGCCTCACGCGCATCGCTGGCATTGAAGATCAGCCCGTTGTCCTGATCGGAAACAAAGGTTTGCTCTTGCCGGCCTTCCGAACCCAAACCCAGCCAGCACCAGGCCACCGGCGGCAGGCGATGCCCGGTAGCGACAATCTCAATGACAGCTGCGGTCAACCGGTCGTTGAAGGCCGAAATCAGGCGGGTCATTGCGTGCCCGCTCAGTCCCGCCCCGGCAACCCGGATTAAAAAACTGCGGATGCGCTGCGCCAGTTCGGGCGTGGCATTGATGTTCTTTAACGCATTCAGCGCCGAGATCAACTCGGCCTGCTCCCGGCAAGGCAGCGCGCGATTGATCGCATCGGGCATTTAGTACTTTACCCGGGCGTAATAGGTTTTAGCCGATGCCTCAAGGGCCTGGCGGACGGTGGTGATGCCCTTCTCTTCAAGCAACGGCACGAGTTTGAGGAAGACTTCCGCCGTCGCCAGCGAATCTTCCAGCGCATTGTGGCGGCTCCCGATCTGTATGCCGAGACGCTCCAGAATCACATCCAGCTTGTGCGACTCCTGGTTGGGATGCGCGACCGCTGAGAGCAGCAGCGTATCGAGCACCGGCTGGCTGAACTTGATGCCGGTGCGCTCCTCCTTGAGTTGCAGGAAACGCATGTCGAAAGCAGCGTTGTGGGCGATCAGGACGGTGTCTTCACAAAACTCATAGAAGGAAGGCAGCACGACATCAATCGTCGGCTTGCCGCGCACCATGTCTTCGGTAATGCCGTGGATGGGAATGGAGGCCGGCTTCAACGGACATTCCGGATCGATGATCTGGTCGAAAACCTCTTGCCGCAGCAGACGGTTATTGACGATGCGTGCGGCACCGATCTGGATGATCTCGTCGCCGTTCGAGGGTTCCAGACCGGTGGTTTCGGTATCGAAAACGGTATAGGTCAGTTCGCTCAGTTTGCGGTCGAGGTCGATGGACTTGTCTTCAAAATTGAAAAGGTCAAAGTCGTAATACTCCGGCCGGCCGGAACCCCGTTTACGATCCTCGGCTTCCGGCTCGACTTCCGGCGTGGCAACCGGCAGCACGAAGCGGAAAAAGGCGCGGTGGGCGGCTTTTTCACGCTGATACCAGATCTCCCCGCCGTGCCGGTCGATGACATCCCGGAGCGACAAGGGCGAGGTTTCGCTGCCAATCTGCATCGACTCCCTTTCCCAGGTGTAGAAAGTCTCGGAAGACATGGCCGGGCCGGCCCAGATCAGATCCAGGTAAGCCAGTTTTCCTTCGGAAGTCAGGCGGAAGCGCAGTTCGCGCGGTTCGTAATGGTCCTGCAAGCGGGAAGCCAGAAAGACCAGCGCAAAGACCAGCGAAAAGCTGTCCGCCTTGATCCACAAGGCATCATCCAGCGCTTCGGTCTTGCTCGGCAGTTGAAGCTTTTCATCGATCCGGCGTTGGGCGGCGGCAATGATGTCGATGCCGAGAATGTCTTCCAACGGCCAGCGTGTTTTCATTGAATCCGAAAAATCGGCCATGGTCTGGTCGAGACGCTGGCTCATTTTGGCGGCTTCGTCGCCCACGACATTGACGAAGCGTTCCCGCAGCTCCGGTTCCATGTCCGGGTAGTCGATCAGATTGGCGACGGCGGCCCGGATGTTGCCGAGCGCCGAGCGGCTGCCTTCGGTCAGGGAATGCAATACCTGATCGCGGCGTGCTTCCTGTTCAATGCTGCGGGTAATGTTTTCAACGGTGAGTACGTAGCCCGACATTGCGGTGTCGCCCTCCCCGCCGGCAGCGAGGACAGGCACCATCTGGGCGCGCAGCAGTTGGCCACCACGGGTGGTGGTGATGAAATTGGAGATGGCTGTCTTGCCGGCCATCAGGCGCTGACGAATCACTTCCTGGGCGTGTTCGACCTGATTCTTTTCAAGGATGGAGAAAATTGAGCGGCCAAGGCCGATCAGGGCCCCACCGGAAACCGAGGTCGGCCCCTGGGCCAGGGCCTTGAACTGCAGGCGGGCGCGGTTGTTGTAAAGGAGGATGCGACCATCGAGGTTGCAGACGACGACCGCCTGGGCGAGTTCGGACATCAGGGCGGCGAGGCGATTTTTCTCTTCTTCGACCGACGCCTTGGCGCGGGAAATCTGGGCGTCGACGTCATCCATCAGGACATCGCGTTGCTGCGCCAGATCGTTGGCGGCGCTGGCCAGTTGCTGGACTTCGGGCGGGCCTTCAAGGGTGACGCGGAAGTTGCGATTGGCACCAAGCATCAGACGCAAGGTTTCAGCC
>CAYWNX010000112.1:0-8176 GCA_964459735.1 uncultured Dechloromonas sp.
TGTAGGCGTACCCCCGGCCACTTCCTGCCAGTCAACTATTCTCCAAAGCAGGCACATGAACGACTCGTTCGGTCGAAAATATGCCGGACAAAGACGAGATGCCATATCAATGTAAGCCCTGACCCGGTTTGACAAACCAACATTGAAGTCAAGATAATCGGCCCATCTGCGGGAGAGAGGGCTGTGGAATTCCACACTCCGCCGAAGGCGCAAACTCCCATAATCGCTCAGGCATACTGAACCGCAGAAATATTCAGCCGACTGGAGAGCAGTTGCAGGCGTTTTCGACGCGATGCAATTCACCGAAGGGGCACGCTCTTCATGAGCTGAACTCTCAGGTAAAAGGACAGGGGGAGAGGCGTCACGGAAGCACTCGATTTGAGGCTTCCGGATTTTGACGGAGTCCCTCTTCATGTACGACAGTTTCGCCCAAATTTTTCATCCCCTTGCCAGCAAGCAATTTGACCTGTTGCTGGTTGTCTATCTGGTCGCAATAACGGCGGAAGCCATGTCGGGCGCCCTTGCTGCAGGACGCCGGAACATGGATGTTTTCGGGGTGGCCGTGATTGCGTTTGTCACCGCCCTGGGGGGTGGAACGATCAGGGATGTTGTTCTCGGGAATTTCCCGATCGGTTGGACACAGCATCCGGAATACGTCTATATCGTCATTCTGGCTGGTTTGGCGACCACCTTGCTGGCCAGGTTCATGCACCATATGAAAAGCATCTTTTTGATGCTGGATGCGATGGGTCTGGTCGCCTTTTCGCTAATTGGTTGCAATGTGGCCTTGCAGCTTGATTACCCGGTGCTTGTCGTCATCATGGCGGGAATGCTGACCGGGATCAGCGGGGGGATTCTCCGGGATGTCCTCTGCAACCAGGTGCCTGTTGTGTTTTGCCGAGAGCTTTATGCCAGTGTTTCCCTGTTCGTGTGCGTTCTGTTTCTCGCCTTGAGATCAGCAGGTATTGCGACTGAATTCAATACGGTTCTGTGTTTTGTGGTCGGCTTTGGATTTCGCATGCTGGCGCTGCGTTTTAACTGGAAATTGCCTACCTTCTCCTATCAGCAGCGATGGGATTAAACATTGCAGTGAGCAGTTGAATCCAAGGGCGCATTGCCGCCCGAGTCAGGCTACCGACCCAAGGTCCGCAGTGGCCGAGGCCTTGCCGGTGACCAGTCGCCACGAACGACAGGCACCATTTTGATTTTGCCCAAAATTGGGCGTCCACCGTAGAAGCTGCCCCCTCCGGCCTGTCACGGCTTTGTCATCGTAGTGTCACCCGGCTTTAATCGGCGCTGGCTATCGTGGCCGCATGCCCAAGGTCAGATCAGTTTTTCTCTCCGACATCCACCTCGGCACGCGGGCGTGCCAGGCGGATCGTCTGCTCGATTTCCTCCGCGAATACCCGGCTGAACAGACCTACCTGATCGGCGACATCATCGACTTCTGGGCGATGAGCCGCAGCATCTACTGGACGTCGGCGCAGAACACCGTGGTCCAGAAACTGCTGCGCCGGGCGCGACACGGTGAGCGGGTGGTGTTCATCCCCGGCAACCACGACGAGGCCGTGCGCGACTACTGCGGCATTATTTTCGGCGAGATCGAAGTGGTCGATGAGCTGATCCACGAAACCGCCGATGGGCGGCGCTTCCTGCTCATTCATGGCGATGTTTTCGATCAGGTGACGCGCCACCATCGCTGGGTCGCCGTCCTTGGCGACAAGGCTTACGACCTGCTGGTCCGGCTCAATCACTGGCTGTCCTGGGGGCGGCGAAAGCTGGGCATCGCGGGCTACTGGTCGCTGGCCGGCTACGCCAAGCGCAAGGTCAAAACGGCACTCAATTTCATTTTCGACTTTGAGAATTCGGCCATTCATCACGCCCGCGAACGCGGGCTGGATGGCGTCATCTGCGGCCATATCCACTGGGCGACGATCCGTGAAATCGACGGCCTCAGTTACGTCAATTGCGGCGACTGGGTCGATTCCTGTACCGCCATCGTCGAGCACTTCGACGGCCGCCTGGAACTGGTCGAGTGGGGCATGTGCCAGCCGCTGCCCGCACTGGCCGCGCCCACTCCCGAACCCCAACATGCAGAGGCTTGAATGCGCATCCTGATGGTGTCTGACGTTTATTTTCCCCGGGTCAATGGGGTGTCGACCTCGATTGAAACCTTCCGCAAAACGCTGGCCGGGCAGGGCGTCGAGGTCCGGCTGGTGGTGCCGCGTTACGGCGACGAACCGGACGAACCCGGCATCGTTCGTATCGCCGGCTGGCCGGTGCCGGGTGACCGGGAAGACCGTCTGGTCGGCTGGCGCGCCATGCATCGTGCCGTGCTGGCCGCGTCGCAGGACTGCGACCTGATCCATATCCAGACCCCCTTCATCGCCCACTATGCCGGCCTGAAAGCCGCCCGCCAGCGCGGCCTGCCGGTCGTTGCCACCTATCACACGCTATTCGAGGAATACGTCCAGCACTACGCGCCATTTCTGCCGGGCGGCTGGCTGAAAGGCCAGGCCCGCGCCCTGTCGCGCCGCCAGTGCAATGCGCTCAATGCAGTGATCGTACCCTCGACGGCCATGCAGCAACGCCTGAGCAGCTATGGCGTCAGCGTGCCGCTGCACGTGCTGCCGACCGGCATTCCGCTCGTCCAGTTCGCTGCCGGCAACGGCCCGGCTTTCCGCTACCAGCACGGCATTCTCTCGACCCGGCCGCTGGCTCTTTTCGTCGGGCGGGTGGCGCATGAGAAAAACATCGGCTTCCTGCTCGAAGCTCTGCTCCATACCCGCCAGCTAAGGCCGGATGTCTTGCTGGTGGTGGCTGGCGAAGGGCCGGCGATGGATGATCTGAAAGCCCAGGTCAAGATGCTGGGCTTGCATGATGCCGTCCGGTTCATCGGATATCTCGACCGCCAGCAGGCCTTGCCGGATTGCTACGCTGCCGCCGATGCTTTCGTTTTTGCCTCCCGTACCGAAACGCAGGGCCTGGTGTTGCTGGAGGCAATGGCCGCCGGTTTGCCGGTGATCGCGTTGTCCGAAATGGGAACGACGGACATTCTGGCCCCCGGTCGGGGCGCCATCTCGCCGCCGGCCGAGGCGAAAGCCTTTGGCGAAACGCTGGGTCACTTTCTTAACCGGCCCGGTGCCTGGCACTACTTGCGCGAGGAGGCGCCGGTTTATGCGCAGGAATGGTCGGATGTTTCGATGGCCGCCCGTCTGGCCAGCCTCTACCGCGAACTGGCAAGCCTTAAAATTGCCCCGGAAAGGCCGTTGACCGCAGCGGCCTGAAAAATGCCAAGGCCCAATCCGATGACCGAACAATTTGAACCAAGTTGTGTCCAGTGCCTTTACTTCAAGGCGACGGATACGATGAACGGCACCTGCCACCGCTTCCCGCCGAGCTTTGCCGGTGAAAGCTCACCGCGCGAGACGCATCACTGGCGCTTTCCGGTGGTCAGCCTGCACGCCTGGTGTGGCGAATTTTTGCTGCTCCGCCAGCCGGACCCGCAGCCGCCGGGCGGGGGCGGTGTTTGATCGTTGCTGCTTGCGCCGCTTAGAACAGGCGTGGCGTGATCAATCGCAGGCCAAGCGAAAACCAGTATTCGTCATGAGGATGCCCGAACTGGCTGCCGTAAGTGGTGTCGATCTGGATATGGTTCGGGACGACCCAAAATCGTACGCCGGCCTGGAAAAAAGTGCCGCCTTTGTCCTGGCCATAAGTTTCGGCAATCACGAACAGCCTTTCGGTTGTTTGTAATTCCCCGGCCAGGCCCCAGGTCAGCCGGGTTTTCCGGGTTTCGCGTTCGCGCAAATTACCGACATTGGCGTGCAAGACCAGTTGGTCATCCGCCAGTGAAAAACTGGCCGGAATATAAAAATAGGGCGAACCCGAGGTGTCGCTGCCCGGTTGTCTGGCGTAGCCGATGGCCAGCCCCGCCCCATAGCCATTGGTCTCCAGTGGTTTGAACAGGGTTTTGCCCTGCACCACCAGCGCACTGTTTTGCTTCTGGCTATCGGTATAAGCCAATGCGCCGCCCACGGTCATTTCGAAATTGCCTCCCGGATTGCAGGCCGGCAAGGCCCAGAACTCATGTTCCTTGCCGTGCAAGTGGGCCCACGATTCAACCTGGCAGGCCCCGCTATCGGTCAGTCGGGCATCGTCGGTAATCATCGGACGCGCCGCCTGAACCGGCGGCGTCAGCACAATCACCAAAGACAGGAGCAGCAGGGCGGGCTGAAGTTTCATGGGGCGCAGATTGTAGGGGCGGAATCTGACCGTTCGATGACAAGCGCTGGCATCACGGCTTGGCAAAGCCTGTACCGTGGGTGCTTGCACGGGGGAGGTCACGTCGCAACCTTCCCCGCATGAGCCTGGTCTCGACCCTACGATGAAAAATCGTGCACCACGATGCCTTCGGCGCGCGCCACTTTCCTTTTTTTCCAGGGTTTGGCCTGCAGCGCCCGGCGCATATCGGCCAGGCCGGCCGATTGCCGTTCAGCCACCCGCCCGGCCTCGAATTCGATATCTTTGTTCTGGTCTTCGCCCGACAGCCGTGGTGCCTGCAGGTAGACGAGATGAAAGACGCTGCCGCAACCCAAACGGGCCAGCTCCCGCAATGGCGAATTGTCGTTCAAATCGGCTAATTCGTAACTGAGCAGGTTGACGGCATGACGCAGTTGATGCAGTTCCTGCTCGATGGCGATCAGGGCATCGGCCCGGCTCGAGAACTGGATCTCTTTGCTGCGCCGTAGGACGTCGCGCAGCGTTTGCGGCGGCAGATCGTGCTGTGGCCAGAGCGTGGCGAAAATGCACAGCGAGTGGATGCGCGGTTGGCGCAGGATCCATTCCAGTGGCGTGTTGGAATAAATGCCGCCATCCCAATAGAGGCGGCCGTCGATGGCCACGGGCGGAAAGGCCGGCGGCAGCGCCCCGCTGGCGAGGATGTGCTCCGGGCCGAGGCGGCACTGGTGCGAATCGAAATAGCGGATCTGCGCACTCTCAATATCAACCGCACCGACGGAGAGACGGACCGGCGATTTGGCGAGGTAAGCAAAATCGACCAGCTCGAGCAAGGTTTCGCGCAGCGGGGTTACGTCGTAGAAGCTTGCTTCTGCCGGGTTCGTGGCCAAACCGAAGGCGAAGGAAGCGTTTGACCGTGGCTGGAAAAAACCGGGTAAGCCAAAAGCCATCGTCTGCAGGTTGCGCCAGCTATTGCCAAAAAATTCGTTCATCGCAAGACCGGGTTCGGGCATGGTCCAGCCGCTGGCAAGGCCGCTCTCCGGGCGCGACATACGATCCCAGAAGGCTTGCAGGCGCTGAAGACGTCTTGTCGGTGGGTTACCCGCGATCAGGGCGGCGTTAATGGCCCCGATCGACGTTCCCACTACCCAGTCGGGCTGGCGGCCGGCGCTATTGAGAGCCGCGAAAACCCCCGCCTGATAGGCACCGAGGGCGCCGCCGCCTTGAAAGACAAGGATGGTGCGCTGGGGTTCAATAATGCTGGCGGTCTTGTGGGCAGCAGGCATGGTGGTTTCCGATGCAATGAAGCCGGTATGAACTTGTGTCGACCGGACCTCCGCTTTCTTGTTCCCGGTGGCGCTGGCTAGTCAGAATTAATTTCAGAAACCTGTAATGAATTGCGTGTCGTCTTCGACTAAGAAATAGAGAGCGCTTGCACGGTGCATTGAGAAGCAGCATCGGCATCCTGTGCAGGATATGCAAATGTCAGATGGTCGGAAGTGTTTACGTTGTTCGTTAACACGGTTTTAGGAGGTGCTTATGGAACGAGCGCAGCAAGCAGACTGGGTGCGCATCCATCCTGTCGTTGTCCGCATCACCCATTGGGTGAACGTCGTGGCCATTGTCATCATGCTGATGAGTGGCTGGCGTATCTACAATGCCTCGCCGCTCTTTGCCTTCAAGCTGCCAGCCGCCATCACTTTAGGCGGTTGGCTCGGCGGTGCCCTGCAATGGCACTTTGCCGCCATGTGGCTGCTCGCCGGCAATGGCCTGCTTTATCTTGCCTACGGAATTTTTTCCGGTCATTTCCGGCGCAAGCTTTGGCCGATCTCGCCGCGCGCCGTCATCAACGACATCTTCGCTGCTCTCCGCGGCCGGCTGGAACACGGCGACCTGGCGGTCTATAACGCCGCCCAGCGAGCAGCCTATGTGACGCTGATCCTGGCCATCATCGTTCTTGTGCTGTCCGGGCTGGCCATCTGGAAGCCGGTCCAGTTGCAAGGGCTCGCCGGGCTGATGGGCGGCTACGAAGGGGCGCGCATCGTGCATTTTCTCGCCATGGCACTGACGGTCGGCGTGGTCGTTGTCCATGTCGCGATGGTGGCGCTCGTCCCCAGGACCTTTCTCAGCATGATCACCGGGCGTATCAGGAGTGGCACATGAAAAAACTGACCGCGATGGGGCAAGGTTTTGCCCAGTACCGCAGCCGCGAAGTCGACAGCCTCGAGCGCCGGCTTTTCCTGCGCCAGGGCCTGTCGCTGGGGGCATTGTCGCTCCTCTCCGGGTGCAGCATCACCGATGCCAAAGGCGTCGAGCAGGCCCTGATGGCGATGTCCGGCTGGAACGATCGGGTCCAGGCCTTGCTGTTTGATCCTGCCCGGCTGGCGCCCGAATATCCAGAATCGGCGATCACCAGCCCCTTCCCATTCAATGCGTTTTATGGCGAGGATGAGGTACCTGAGATCGATACGGCTGATTATCAACTCGAGCTGGCCGGTCGCATCCGCGAGCGCAAAGCGTGGACCTTGCCCGAGCTCTATGCCTTGCCTCAGGTCTCGCAGGTCACCCGCCACATCTGCGTTGAAGGCTGGAGCGCTATCGGCAAGTGGAGCGGCACACCGCTCCGGACTTTCCTGGAACGTATCGGTACCGATCTGACGGCCAAGTACGTCGGCTTCATGTGCGCCGACGATTATTACTCCAGCATCGATATGGCGACGGCGCTGCATCCGCAGACCTTGCTGGCCTTTCGCTATGGCGACCAGATTTTGCCCGCCAAGTATGGTTTCCCGATGAAGTTACGGATACCGACCAAGCTGGGCTTCAAGAACCCGAAGCATATCCGGGCGATTTTTGTCACCAACGAGTATCCCGGTGGTTATTGGGAAGACCAGGGCTACAACTGGTTCAGCGGATCGTAAGTTTTTTTGTTGTTCAACCCACGAGAAGGAGTAAATCATGAAATCACTGTTCACCCTGATGTTGGCCGCCTGCATGTCCCTCAGCATGGCCGGCGCCTACGCCGACGAGATGAAAAAGGACGAAATGAAGAAAGACGGCATGATGATGAAAGAGGAAGGGATGAAAAAATCCGATATGGGTAAGGATGAAATGAAAAAGCCCGCCAAAAAATCCACGATGCACAAGGACGACATGGGCAAGGATGAAATGATGAAGGGCGAGATGAAGAAAGACGCCATGGGCAAGGACGAAATGAAGAAGTAAGTCTGTCGCCGGCGCAAAGCATCGCGCCGGCTCACTTTTTCGGAGAACGACATGTCTCGCACCAAGCTGTTAAAACTTTCCGTTGCCGCCATTGCGCCCCTTTTGTCCTGCGCGACCCAGGCCACCGAGCCGTCACCGGTTGCCGAGGTGCCAAAGCATCAGCCGACGTTGAGAATGAATGAGCCGATGCCGACTGGCATGGCGAAGGAGGGCATGAAGAAAGGTGATGTCAAAAGCTTGGCTGACAAAAAAACCAAGGCAATGCAGCCGATGATGGAGCAGGAAGAAAAAGCCATGCCTCGGGAAAAGCCGAAGCCGTAGTTCTACTTGTCAGATGCCATCGCAACCTGATGCCTTCCCCTGACTTGATTTCATCGACCAGGCTACGCTCCAGTGATTCAAATCGGGCGCGGTCGACCTGGCATTCGAATACCGATTTCTGCACTCACTGCCCAACGCTTTCGTAGAGTTTGGCAACGCGTCATAGGCGGCGTCGGTCTTCGCAGATTTTGGTATTTACGTCGTAGCAAACAATAACCAACATGATCAGCGCACCAGATAGGGCAGATATTCTGTGGTGTCGACAAAGTTGACCGCATGATCTCGTTGCACCTGACCATGAAATATCGTCTTCTTGACCAAGTGGTATCAGACAGTAATCGGCCCAGATTGTGTAAAAACGTGAACGAAATTTGCGTGGCCCAGTCAATGC
>CAYWNX010000113.1:0-8120 GCA_964459735.1 uncultured Dechloromonas sp.
CAGGACTTCACGAAAAGTCAGCATGCCGGCCATCTTGCCTTCGTGCATGACAACCAGCGAACCGACATCAAGCTCTGCCATGGTATCGATGGCAGAGGCCAGAGACTGTTGTGGCGTCGCCGTATACAGCGTTCCGCCCTTGAGTTGAATAATCTCTCTAACCAGCATTGAAGTCTCCCGAGAATACATTTTGATTAACCCGAATGATCTTAAAACATCAGTCGGATTTCGGAAAGGCTAATCCACAAAAGCCTGATCATATTCGCTGGAACTAGAAGCAAGCTTATGAATCCAAGGAGTTAGATTCAGATGTGAAAAAAAATTTATGGCATTTGCACTTGCAAACCGTCATAACCGTCTATACACTTAGTTATATCACCTAAGTCATATAACGCTAGGATGCTTGGGTAGTCTTATTACACTAGCGTATGGAGAAGGCAAATGACCTCTGTCAAAACTATCGAAAAAGTAGACGCTCGCGAAATCCGTCGCAAACTTGGCCTCAACCAGCAGCAATTCTGGTCCACCTTGGGTGTTACCCAAAGCGGTGGCTCACGCTACGAAAGCGGCCGGAACATGCCCAAGCCGGTGCGCGAACTGTTGCGCCTGGTGCACGTTGAACAAATCGACATCAAGTCGATCAAGCGTGAAGACTGGGATGTCGTTGAGTATCTGAAGTCGCAGGAACCGGAACTCTTCAAGTCACTGAAGAAATCGGCACGCAGTCGCGCCAAAAAAGCTGCCTGAAAAACGGCCGCAAATTTGGCTTAATTTGGCCGTCGACCGCAGCAACGGGCATTACGGGGAAACCATCACCCGGATGCCCGTTTTTTCATGGATCTCTTCGGCAAAAGCAGTTAAGTCAGCTGGTGACAAGCGGCTGAGACGGGGTGCAGCGGGCTGCATCGAAGGCCGCGCCAGACCATAGAGATGAATGCCGGCCAATTGCTTCGCGAGTGGCTTCAACAAAGCGCAATATGCCTCGCGCGCCACTGCATCGGGCGCCACGCCATCCAGTGCGAACCAGCAAGTCTGCACCCAGGTTGAGGCCAGACCGGCAGAAATTTCCAGGTAGCGGGCGACTTTTTCCATCTGCATCGGCGCGCCGTTGACCTCGGCCGCATCGGCTGCCTCAACGCGGTCGATCTTGAACCAGACTTCACCGCCCAGTTCGCCCAACAGCTTGATGCCACGCTGCACCTCGGGCCGATACATCAGGCTACCGTTGGTGATCAGGCGGACCATCAGCTTGCCACGCAAGCCAAAACGTTCCAACACCTTGGCGACCCGCCCGATCGCCTCGGCGAATTCCGGAGCGCTGGTCGGTTCGCCGTTGCCGGAAAAGGCAATATCCATCAACTGACGCGCTTCCAGCGGCACCTGACGCAGCATGAAATCGCCGTGCAAGGCGTCTTCGAGAAAGCCTGTCAGCTCACCTTCCAGCCGATCCAGATCAATCGGTGGCGGGCCGCCGCGTGTCAGATTTTCCACCTGACAATAAACGCAGGCCCAGTTGCAGGCATTGTTGATATTGAGGTTGATGCCGATCGACACACCGCCCGCGCGGCGCGAAATGACCGGATAGACATAGAGCAGGCCGGCGCTATCCCGGCGGTGATCGATAGTGGTGAGCATGCCGCATTGTATAATCCGCGACCTTCTTGAAGAGCATTACGCCCATGTTTATCACCCGCCGTCTCGAATTCGATGCCGGGCACCGCATCCCCGATCACAAAAGTCAGTGTCGTCATCTGCACGGGCATCGCTACACCTTGGAAATCACGCTCTCCGGCAAAGTTATCGACAAATCCGGCGATGCCGCCAACGGCATGGTGATGGATTTTTCGCAGGTCAAGGATCTCGCCAAGCAGCATCTGGTCGATGCCTGGGACCATGCTTTTCTCGCCTTTGTCGGCGACAAGGCCATTGTCGATTTCCTGACCTCGTTACCCGATCACAAAACCGTCATTCTCGATCGTGTCCCGACCGCAGAAAACCTGGCCCAAATCGCTTTTGAATGCCTGGATACGGTCTACCGCGACACTTACGGCAACCAATTGCAACTGCATCAGGTTCGTCTTTACGAAACGCCCAACTGCTGGGCCGATGCGCTACGTCCCCAGCTCGATTGAGCGGAAAAAAATATCCCCCTATACTGGTCGCACAACGACACAAAAACCCGGTGAGACACCGGAAAGGGGAAAAGATGAATTCGCACATCCATCACCAGATCGCCTGCCAGTTCCGGATTAAAGACTGATCCGGCGTGCCGCCTAGCTCAGCCCAGGGAAGGCCGCCGAGAACCGCGCTGATCATGACTGGCGGCGGGGCACGGGCGGCCTATCAGGTTGGCTTCCTGCTCGCCGTTGCCAAGCTCTCCAGCAATCGGCGCCACAACCCATTCCCCATTCTCTGCGGCACCTCGGCCGGCGCCATCAACGCCGCCGGTATCGCCTGCCTGGCCGACAACTTCGGCAAAGCCGTCGCCATCCTGGCCGGCGTCTGGCGCAACATGCACGCCGGCCACATCTACCGGGCCGATGCCTTGGGAATTGGCGCTTCCAGCGCCCGCTGGATGTCCTTGATCGTCCTCGGCTGGCTGATCCGTAATCCGCCCCGCTCGCTGCTCGACAATTCCCCACTCAATGACTTGCTGAACAAACACCTCGACTTCAGCGGCATTGAACGATCGATCGCCAAAGGTGCGCTGCACGCACTCAGCATTACCGCCTCGGGTTATGAATCAGGCGAGAGCATCAGCTTCTTCCAGGCCCATGCCTCGGCTCACCCCTGGCAACGCGTGCAGCGGCACGGCATTCGAGCAAAAATCGGGGTCGAACACCTGCTCGCCTCCAGCGCCATTCCTTTCGTCTTTCCGCCAGCCCGCATTCACCGCGAATTCTTTGGCGACGGCTCAATGCGCCAGTTGGCACCCATTTCTCCGGCCATTCACCTCGGGGCCGAACGCGTGCTGATCGTCGGCGCCAGTCGCAAGAACGAACATCTCGACCGACAACGCGTCGAATCCCATCCGTCGCTCGCCCAGATCGCCGGCCATGCGCTCTCCAGTATCTTTCTCGATAGCCTGGAAGTCGACATCGAGCGCATGCAGCGGATCAATCAGACGCTCTCGTCGATTCCTCCAGACGTCCGCTCGCAGTCCGACATTCCCTTGCGGCCGATCAAGACTCTGATCATCGCGCCCTCCGAACGCCTCGACCGGATTGCCGCCGAACACGCCACCGCCCTGCCCTGGGCGGTCAAGCTGATGCTGACCGGAATTGGCGCCATGAACCGCCGCGGCGGGGCGCTGACCAGTTATTTACTCTTCGAAAAACCGTTCACGCGGGCGCTGATTGATCTCGGCTATGCCGACACCATGGCCCGCGATAGCGAAGTCGGGGATTTTCTCGGGCTTTGAGCCAACGCCGGGCAGGCAGATCAGGCCGGCAAATCCGCTTTGTATTGGGGTAACCAGAGCCGGAAGCAGGTACCGTGCTCGGGTTCGCTGGTCACATCAATCCGCCCGCCGTGCTTCTTGACGATGATGTCGTAGGAAATGGAGAGCCCGAGCCCGGTGCCTTTGCCGACCGGCTTCGTCGTGTAGAACGGCTCGAAAATACGCTTTCTGACTTCCTCCGGCATACCCTTGCCGGTATCGGCCACCTCGAACCAGACATGCTCGTTTTCAAACCCGGAGCGAACGGTGATCCGGCCCGTGGTTTCAATGGCTTGCGCCGCGTTGACCAGCAGGTTCATGAAGACCTGATTAATCTGGGCCGGGACGCAATTTATTTCGGGAATATCACCCAACTCGCGCACCACCTCGGCCTTGTATTTCAGTTCGCTCCAGACGACATTGAGCGTGCTACCCATGGCAGCGTTAAGGTCGGCCAGTTGGTGCTCGGACTGGTCGACATGCGAGAAATCCTTCAAATCCTGAACGATCTTGGTGACCCGGCTCAAGCCCTCCTGCGACTCTTCGAGCAGCGCCGGCAGGTCTTCGCGCAGGAAGTCGATATCGGCTTCGGCGCGAGCCGCGACAATAGCCGATTGTTCGCCTTTGATGCCCAGCTTTTCATAGGTATCGAGCAACTTCAGCATCCGGACCGAATAGGTATTCAGCGTGCCGAGATTTGAATTGACGAAGCCGATCGGATTGTTGATCTCGTGCGCCACACCGGCCGCAAGCTGGCCGATGGCCGCCATTTTTTCCGACTGCAGCAATTGTTGCTGCGCCTCCTCGACTTTTTTCAGGAGTGCGGTCAATTCACCCTGCTCGGCCGCCAGTCTGGCGTTGGCCTCAGCCAGCTCGCGGGTGCGCGTCTCAAGCCCTTCCTCAAGACCCAGATTGGCTTGCGCCAGGTTTTTATTCTCCTCGGCCAACTGATTGGTGGTCTCCACCAGTAGTCTGTGTTGCCGATCGATCAACTCGATGCCAGTTTCAAAACACTCACTCCAAACAAAGGGCTCCATCTTCAATCCTCTCCTGCCTGCGGGCCGAGCACTCGCAATATTTCTTCCAGGCTGGTCGCTCCCGCCTGCACTCTTTCGAGGCTGTGATGGACAATGCCGCGCAAACCCTTCTGGCGCACCGCCTTGCGAATTTCCAGCACGCTGGCGCCGCTGCCGATACGGTCACGCAGATCGTCATCCAGCGTCAAAACCTCGTAAAGCCCGACCCGCCCCTTGTAGCCGCTGCCGTGACAATTGCTGCACCCTTTGCCGCGGTAGACCCGCTCAATCGGGGCAAAAACACGGCCGAGCCGATCACGCAGCACTTTATCGACAGCCACCTCTTCCCGGCAGGCCGGGCAAACCTGGCGGACCAGTCGCTGGGCAATGATGCCTTCCAGCGCCGTGGCCACGACATAGGGTTTGAGGCCAAGATCGAACAGGCGGGCGATGGTCGCAATCGCCGAGTTGGTGTGCAAGGTTGAATAGACCAGGTGGCCGGTCAACGCCGCATGGAAGGCGACCTCGGCCGTTTCGAAATCGCGGATTTCGCCGAGCAGCACGACATCCGGATCCTGGCGCAGCAGGGCGCGGAGAATATTCGGAAAGGTCAGGCCGATCTTCTCGCGGACCAGCACCTGCCCGGCCATATCGAGGTAATACTCGACCGGATCTTCGATGGTGACGTAGTTTTTTTCCGGCGTCGCGTCGTGCTGGAGCAAGGAATACAGCGTCGTCGTCTTGCCGCTACCAGTCGGCCCGGTGGCCAGGATGATGCCTTGCGGCCGCGCCACCATGTCGTTGACGCGAGCCAGATCGAGCGGCGAGAAACCCAGCTTGTCCAGGCCATGCACCGCAGAATTGCGGTCCAGAATACGCATCACGACTTTTTCGCCGTTGATCGTCGGCAAGGTGGAAATCCGCAGGTCGACCATGCGCATCGGCGTCTTGACGGTAATCCGGCCATCCTGCGGCCGGCGGCGCTCGGAAATATCGAGTTCCGACATGATTTTCAGGCGCGAAACCAGCGACTGATGCATCTGATGCGGAATATGAATCTTGTCGATCAGCACGCCGTCAATCCGGTAGCGCACGACAACGCTCTTGGTACGCGGCTGAATATGGATGTCGGAGGCACCGAGCCGGATCGCCTCGACGATGATCGCGTTGGCGATCCGGATCGCCGGCGGCGAATCGGTATCGCGCAGCAAATCCTCAAGCTTGGCCACATCGTCATCCTCGATGACGATCTCGATCCCTTCATAGGGATCGGGTGAGGTGACGATGGTTTCCAGCTCCTTGAAATCGACATCGCCGCCGCCGTAAATTTCGTCGATTTTCTTGCGGATGGCGGCAATATCGGCCGTCACGACATTCAGGTCCAGCCCGGCGGTGAAGCGCACTTCGTCGATCAGGCCTTCGTCGAGCGGGTCGGCCATGCACAACAGCAGGCGCTTGCCATCAAGCTTGAGCGGCACCACCAGCTGGCGCTGGCAAAAGCTGTGCGGAATTAGTTCGGCCATCATCGGGTCGACGCGAAACTCCGGCAACTGCACCTCCTCGATCAGCATCTCTTTCTTCAGCAAGTCGCGGATATGCCGCTCATTGACCCAGTCCTTTTCCAGCAGCAGCGCGATCAGCGACTCCTTGCGGCGCTCCTGGAGCAGCGTCAGCTCCTGCAACTGGACGGACGAGAGCAGATTCTTCTTGTGCAGCATGATGCCCAGACGGCTGCGATGCGTCGCGGCCAGCTTGGAGAGCGCCGAGATCTCCCTGGCCTTTTGCGCATTTTCGGTTTTCAGTACCTTGTTGCGGGCGATCAGGTCGAACTGCTCCAGCGCCAGCGCGACGGTCACGCGCAGATCATCATCGTTCCACGGCTTGAGAATGAATTTATAGACCGCGCCCTCGTTGATCGCCCCCATCACCGCGTCGGTATTGGCGTGACCGGTCAGCATGATGCGGATGGTTTCAGGTGAACGCAGTTTCACTTCCTGCAGGAACTGGGCACCATTCATGCCGGGCATCATGAAATCGCTGATCACCAGATGCACCGGCCCCTCGGCCAGCTTTTCGAGCGCCTCCTTGCCGCCGCCGGCGGTAATGACCTCGTAGTTTTCCTGACGAAAAACGCGGGTCAGCGCCTTGACGATGCCCAACTCATCATCGACCAGCAGCAGACGATACTTCGGCGGCGTCAAATGGGTCGCCGGGGCCTGCGGGGCAGCGGTCTTGCCGGTAAAGAGGCTGGCGTAATCAGTCATTATGGGGGCGGGAAAAAGACGGTGACCGTGGTGCCGACATCCGGCGCGCTATCAAGCTCGATGCGGCCGCTGTGGGCGAGAACAATATTGCGCGCCGTCGATAGCCCGAGCCCGGCACCCGCCCCTACGGCACGAGTGGTGTAGAAGGGCTGGAAAGCCTTGTCGCGCTGTTCCGGACTCATGCCGATCCCGTCATCATGAATCTGCACGCTAATCCCCTCGTCCTCGGCAGCGCTGCTGATCCGCACCACCCCGGGCCGGCCGGCATCCTGAATGGCCTGCACGCCATTGCGCATGAGGCTGTAAAAAAGCTGGTTCAGGTGGCCTGGCAGGCAGATCAGACTGGGCAGGGGCAGCAGGTCGAGCTTGAGACTGATACCCGGCGGCAACTGGCTTTCGATCACATTGGCCGCATGGCGCAGGCAGGTATTGATGTCGGCAAATTCTTCAGTGGCGCGGTCAACGTTGGAAAAACTCTTTAAATCACTGACGATGCGGGCGATCCGGTCGATTCCCCTGGCGCTTTCGCTGAGCAGATCAAGGCCATCCTCCAGCATGAAATCGAGATCAAGCGCTTTCCAGGCCGCTTCGCCCTCGGCCAACCTTGCCTTGAGCAAGGAAAATTTGCCGAGGTAATCTTTGAAGGTATTGAGGTTGCTGCGCACGAAGCCAAGCGGATTGTTGATCTCGTGCGCCATACCGGCGGCAAGCTGGCCGACCGAAGCAAGTTTTTCAGCCTCGTAAAGCATTTGCTGGCGCTCTTCCAGTTCAACCACCTGCGCCTTGACGCGGGCTTCCAGCTCTTCGGAAAGCTTGCGGTAACGGGCTTCGGATTCGAGCAAGCGGGCATGAGAGCGCTTCAGCGATTCGAAATCCTCGGCCACCGCTTCGAGGTGCAGGGTCGATGCCATCTTGAAGCGGGATTCGGCGCGCAACAAGGCGGTGAACAATTGGCCAATACCGCTCAGCGTCGCCGGCCCGGCCGATGCGCTGGCAATAAAGCCAACCGGTTCCAGTTCGAGCACCAGCGGCTGGCGCCGGGCCTCGGCGGCGAGCCCGCCCCAGAGCAGCTTTTCGTCGTAATCGAGAATGGCCAGGTCACCCGTCGCCAATTCGCTCAGGGCCGGGCCAAGCCGTGCCAGCGCTGCGCCGTCGAGCAATTCGCCGAGATGCCATTCGTGGTCGAAACCAAAATCGCTCATCCCCGCCCCAGCGCGCCTGCCACGAAATTTGCCTCATTCAGGCCGTGCACCGCAGCCAGTGCCAGCGTCTCGACCTGATGACGATACAAGGCGCGCAGCAAGGCCTCGAATGTCTCCTCGACGCCTTGCCCGTTCAGCGCCACTGCAAAGACCAGCGGCCAGGGTGCGGCCGACCAGCGTTCGCGGATTTCCGCTTCGG
>CAYWNX010000114.1:0-8097 GCA_964459735.1 uncultured Dechloromonas sp.
CCTTGCCGGTCAGGCCGACAGCCTTGCCGCCTTGCTGGTTGATCAAATTCACGATGTCCTTGTTGACCTGGCCGCCGAGCACCATCTCGACAAGGTCCATGGTCTCCGCATCGGTAACGCGCATGCCCTGGATGAACTCCCCTTTTTTGCCAACGCGGGCGAGCAGATTTTCGATCTGCGGACCACCGCCATGCACAACGACGATATTGAAACCGACCAGTTCGAGGAGGACGACGTCGCGGGCAAAGCAGGTCTTCAGGTGTTCATCGGTCATCGCATTGCCGCCGTATTTGACGACGATGGTCTTGCCGTGGAAGCGTTTGATATAGGGCAGGGCTTCAGCCAGAACGGCGGCCTTGATGCCGGGGGAGAGGTTTTCGAGACTCATGGCATGCTCCGAGTGGAATCGCCGCGGATTGTACAAAGAAAAAGGCCGGAACGGGGTCCGGCCTGCTTGGCAAAAAATGCATTTGGGTTCGGAGCCGATGGGCGGCTCGTCGCATTGGCGTCAGCTTGGCTGTGTCATGCCCTTTCCCAGGATCAAAATTGCTTCCCGATTACTCCAGGAAAAACAACGCTCAGCAGCTTTTTGCCAAGGCAGCCAAGCATAGGCGACATGCTCGCCGGGAGCGATCGTCACAGGTTGAACCGCCGGTATTTCGAGAGAAAATACATGCTCGACGTTATGGCTAACGCCGGGTGCGTAGCGGTGTCGCCATTCCGGAAAAATTTCGAAAGTATTGGTTTGTTGCCAGTCACGCAACTTGAAGAGTGCGGTGTCGAGACCGGTTTCCTCCTGCACTTCACGATGTGCCGTGTCGATCAGCGCTTCTTCCCCTTCGTGGCTGCCGGTGACCGATTGCCAGAAGCCGGGATGGGCTGCCCGTTCGAGGAGCAGGATGTCGAGCCTCGGGGTGTGGATGACGACCAGGACTGAAACGGGTTGTTTGTACGTCGTCATCATGCTTCGGGCAGATTGATAATGCCGGGAGCCGGGCTGGTCAACAGGATCCACAAGAGTGTTTTCCCGGCGGAACGAATTGAGGCGGCGGATTGCAGTACGTCGATCAGCGTTGAGAAAGCTTCCGGGTTGGCAGCGCGAAGCGTGTCGAGACCGGAGATCTGCAAAATGACGCCTTTTAGTGGTTGCCAGTCCGGGTCCGTCAGGCAGTCGTGCAAGGCGTCGAGGTTGGCGCCGTACCAGGCGGGAAACTCGCAAGCCTTGCCCAGTTGGCGCAGGACTTCACGCTGTTCTTCGCAATTGCCCAAGTCCGCCAAGAGCAGTTTGTGCTGAGCTTGGGCGGCCAAGTGGGGCAGGTCAAGCCCGCGGCTGGGCGGTAAATGGTAGAGGCCGGCCCGGGCTGCATCCTTGAGCACCGCGGTTTTCATCGTCTACTCCCGTATCCGGCGAAAAGTCTGGTAATGGTCATCGGTGTAGTAATACTCGGCAGCCTCGCCAGCAATAATACGACGTGGGCCGCGATCACGTCGGCCCGGCGTTTTTACCGTATATTCGGCGTAGTAACCGCGCTTTTTTATCGGCAGGCGTTTTTCATAATTACCGAAAACGACGCCGTCGCGTGAGTAGGGAAAAGGGCCGCCGGTCTTGATCAGCGTCAACGTCCGTTGCGCCTCGTAAGGCAAATCTGTGACCAAAACCCAGTCGACCGCAGCGTTATCCCGAGCAAAGCTGAAGCCGAAAGCGCTCCCGACCGCCAGCCAGGCGACGAGAAGGAAGCGCAGCCAGTTCTTCATCGGGATTTAGGTCGGGCTGACTTCGATCTGGGTTTCAACCTTCTGGCGCAGGCGGATGTGCAGTTCGCGTAGCTGCTTCTCGTCGACATCGCTTGGTGCGTCGGTGAGCAGGCACTGGGCACGCTGGGTCTTCGGGAAGGCGATCACGTCGCGGATCGACTCGGCACCGGTCATCATTGTGACGATGCGATCCAGACCAAAGGCCAGGCCACCATGCGGCGGGGCGCCGTACTTCAGAGCGTCAAGCAGGAAGCCGAACTTGGCCTGCTGTTCTTCCGGGCCGATGTTGAGCGCCTGGAAGACGGTTTCCTGAATTTCGGAGCGGTGAATACGGACCGAGCCACCGCCGATTTCCCAGCCGTTCAGCGCCAAATCGTAGGCTTTCGCCAGGCACTTGCCCGGATCGCTCTGCAGCAGGGCAATGTGTTCATCCTTGGGGCTGGTGAAGGGGTGATGGCAGGCGGTCCAGCGTTTGGCTTCCTCGTCGTATTCAAACATCGGGAAATCGACCACCCACAGCGGTTCCCAGGCCTTGCCGTTGACGAAACCCTTTTCGTGACCGAGCTTGTAACGCAGGGCGCCGAGTGCATCGTTGACGACCTTGGCTTTATCGGCGCCGAAGAAGATCAGGTCGCCGGATTGGGCACCGGTACGGTCAACGATGGTTTTCAGTGCATTTTCATGAAGGTTCTTGACGATCGGTGACTGCAGGCCGGTTTCGTTGAGCTGGGTAACGTCATTGATCTTGATATAAGCCAGGCCCCGGGCACCGTAGATGCCGACGAACTTGGTGTATTCGTCGATTTCGCCACGCGTCATGCTGGCGCCGCCTGGCACGCGCAACGCGGCGACGCGGCCGTTTTCGCTGTTGGCCACGCCGGCGAAAACCTTGAAGGCGACGTCCTTGACGGCATCGGTCACTTCGGTCAATTCAAGCGTGACGCGCAGGTCCGGCTTGTCAGAACCAAAGCGGCTCATTGCCTCGCTGTAGGGCATGCGGGGGAAGGGGTTCGGCAAGTCGACATTGATCGCATCCTTGAAAACGTAGCGGATCAACTTTTCGATCAGGCTGGTGATGTCGTCCTCGGTCATGAAGGAGGTTTCGATATCGACCTGGGTAAATTCGGGCTGACGGTCGGCACGCAGATCTTCGTCACGGAAGCATTTGACGATCTGGTAGTAGCGGTCGTAACCGGCCACCATCAGCAGCTGCTTGAAGAGCTGCGGCGATTGCGGCAGGGCGAAGAACTGGCCCGGATGCACACGGGACGGCACGAGATAGTCGCGCGCGCCTTCCGGGGTGGACTTGGTCAGCATCGGCGTTTCGATGTCGATGAAGCCGTTGTCGTCGAGGAAGCGACGGAAGGCGCGGGCCGTCTTGTAGCGCAGCATCATGTTGTTCTGCATTTGCGGGCGGCGCAGATCGATGACGCGATGCAGCAGGCGGACGTTCTCCGAAAGATTGTCTTCATCGAGCTGGAACGGAGGCGTGACCGCGGGGTTCAGGACTTCGATCTCGTGGCAGAGGATTTCGATTTCACCGGAAGCCAAGTTGGCGTTGGTCGTGCCCGCCGGACGCGGACGAACTTTGCCGGTGATCTTCAGGCAGAACTCGCTGCGGACGGATTCAGCGATCTTGAAGGAGTCGGCGCGATCCGGGTCGCAAACGATCTGGGCCAGACCTTCGCGGTCGCGCAGGTCGATGAAGATGACACCGCCATGATCGCGGCGACGATGAGCCCAGCCGCACAGGGTGACGATTTGCCCGTCGAGGGCCGCATTGAGTTGTCCGCAATAATGGGTACGCATGAAACTTTCCAGTTGATTCAGGTCTTGGGGATAGCGCGCGGGCGTGATGGCGGGGCCACGACACCCATCGAGATAATGTATTTGAGGGCTTCATCGACCGTCATGTCGAGTTCGACTACCTCGCTGGCCGGCATCATCAGGAAGAAACCTGAGGTCGGGTTGGGCGTGGTCGGGACGTAAACGCTGACGTAGTTGCCCGCCAGGTGATTGACCAGATCGCCGCCTGGTTGGCCGGTCATGAAAGCGATGGTCCAGCTGCCATGCCGGGGGTACTGGACCAGCAGGGTCTTACGGAAAGCGTTACCGTTGGGGGCGAACAAAGTGTCGGAAACCTGCTTGACGCTTTTGTAGACCGAGTTGACGACGGGAATTCTGGAGAGCAGCTTGTCCCACCAGCCAACGAGCTTTTGCCCGATGAAATTGGCGGCGAGCAGGCCGGTCAGGAAAATCATCAACAGCGTTAAAACGGCGCCCGCACCGGGAATCGAAAAGCCGAACAGGGCCAGCGGATGAATGGTTTCCGGCAGCAGGCGCAGCGACTGATCAAGTGTACTGATGATCGTCGACAGCACCCAGCCGGTGATGACCAGGGGCACCCAGATCAGGAGCCCGGTAATGAAGTAGCGTTTGATCAGTTGGCCGCGCACGGAGTGCATGCTCCCGAGCCACCCTGGCATGGTGGGGTGCTTTCGGCCTTGGCTGCCGGCTTGTTGCCGCCCTTGAAATCAGTGGCGTACCAGCCATTGCCCTTGAGTTGGAAGCCGGCTGCGGAGAGCATCTTGTTGTAGCTTTCCTTGCCGCATTCCGGGCAGGTGGTCAGCTGCGGATCGCTGATCTTGCGCAGATGCTCCTTTTGGTAGCCGCAGGAGTCACAGCGATATTCGTAGATAGGCATGAGAATCCTCCAAAACCTTGAATTATAACCGAGAGTCGGGGCTGCTTATATCGTGCCGATTCGCGATGTTTCAAGCAATCAGGCCGAGATAGCTGCGGGTCAGTTGCGGTCCCCAGAAAAGGGCTATACCACCCGCTGCCGCTAGGTAGGGGCCGAAGGGGATCGGGATGTTGCGGCCACGGCGCGCCACAATAATCAGCGTGATGCCGACGACAGCACCGACGACGGATGAGAGCAGAATGATGGTGGGCAGCATCTGCCATCCAAGCCAGGCGCCAAGTGCCGCCAGCAGCTTGAAGTCGCCATAGCCCATTCCTTCTTTGCCAGTCGCCAGCTTGAATAGCCAGAACACCGTCCACAATGCAAGATAGCCAGCCATCGTGCCAACTACCGCAGTGGGCAAATCAACGTAGGTGTTGGCTAAATTAAACACCAGGCCAAGCCAGAGTAGCGGCAGTGTGATGGCATCAGGTAATAGTTGCGTATCGAAATCAATCGCCGCCAGGGCGATCAGTGACCAGACGAGCAGCAAGGCGCCAGCGGCTTGCAGGGTTGGTCCGAAATGCCAGGCGGTGTAGGCGGAAAGCAGGCCGGTAAGAATTTCGATGATCGGGTAGCGGGCCGAGATTGAGGCCCCACAGCCGCTACATTTGCCTTTTAGCAACAGGTAGCTGAGCACCGGGATATTTTCCAATGCAGTAATCTGGTGTCCGCAGACCGGGCAGCGCGAACGTGGCTTGGCCAGCGAGAAGTGTGCTGCGGTCGACGCGGATTCTCCATGTAATTCCGCGCATTGCGCTTGCCATTCCTGTTCCATTATTTTGGGCAGGCGATGGATTACAACATTGAGAAAACTGCCAACACACAGGCCGAGCAGTCCGGCCATGGCAGCCAGGCCACCTAGCGATTCGGGAAGTATCAAACGACGGCTCCCAGTTTGAAGATAGGCAGATACATCGCGACCACCATGCCGCCAATCAGTGTACCGAGAACCACCATGATGATTGGTTCCATCAGGCTGGACATGGCATCTACTGCATCATCGACCTCGGCCTCAAAAAAATCGGCAACTTTGGAAAGCATGGAGTCCAATGCACCAGACTCTTCGCCGATGGCCACCATCTGGGTCACCATGTTGGGGAAAAGATTGACGTTCTGCATGGAGACGGTAAGGCTGGTACCGGTCGATACCTCGCTTTGGATTTGCTTGGTAGCCTGCTTGTATATGTGGTTACCGGCCGCCCCACCGACCGAATCGAGGGATTCAACCAGTGGCACGCCGGCAGCAAACATGGTGGCTAGCGTGCGGGTCCAGCGAGCAATGACCGATTTACGAAT
Source organism: uncultured Dechloromonas sp. (assembly GCA_964459735.1). Taxonomy (GTDB): domain Bacteria; phylum Pseudomonadota; class Gammaproteobacteria; order Burkholderiales; family Rhodocyclaceae; genus Azonexus. The sequence continues at coordinate 5,798 of CAYWNX010000114.1, forward strand.
AACATCACCGAAAACGGGAAGGCGCAAGAGGAAGCGATCCATAATGATCTGAATCTTTTCCGAGCGCTTCCAGCTTTCGAAAAAAGCGTAAAAGCCGCCACCAATAATGCCGAATATGGCCCACCAGTAGGACACAAAAAAGTCGGAGATTGCCATGACGATCAACGTTGGGGCCGGCAAGTCGGCCCCGAAGCTCTTGAATACCTCCTTGAAGGCGGGGATCACAAAGATCATGATCACGGCCGTGATGACGAAAGCGACAACAAGGATGGCGATCGGGTAGAACATTGCCGACTTGATCTTGCTCTTGATGGCAATGATCTTTTCTTTGTAAGTGGCCAGTCGATCAAGCAAGGTGTCAAGGATACCGGCCTGTTCGCCGGCAGAGACAAGATTGCAGTAGAGTGCATCGAATTGCAGCGGGTACTTGCGGAAAGCCTGGGAGAGCGAACTGCCGGTTTCGACATCAGCCTTGATGTCGAGCAGCAGTTTGCCGACGGTCGGGTTGGAGTGCCCGCGGCCGACGATATCGAAAGCTTGCAGCAGCGGAACACCCGATTTCATCATGGTTGCCAGTTGCCGGGTGAAAAGAGCAATGTCTTTCTCGGTAATCTTGCTGCCACTCTTGAAGCGAACCTTTTTGACTTTGGTATTGGTAATGCCCTGACGACGGATCTTGGCCTGAACCACCGATTCGCTGGCAGCACGCATTTCGCCGCGGACAAGCTTGCCATCCTTGTTCTTGCCCTCCCAGAGAAAGACCGCCTCCTTGACTGCCGAGGCTCTCGATTTTGTGGCGGTAGCCATATTTTCCCCTCGATTATAAGTTGGTCGTGCTCAATACCTCGTCAAGCGAGGTCACGCCCTGTTTTACTTTGAGTAATCCGGATTCGCGCAAGTCCTTGACGCCTTCTGCCTTGGCCTGAACCGTCAGATCCAGCGCATTGGCACCACTCATGATCAGGCGCTGCATGGCTTCGGTGATCGGCATCACCTGATAGATGCCAACTCGCCCTTTGTAACCAGACCCCTTGCAGCGCTCACAGCCGCCCGGGCCATAAAGTGTCCAGGAGCCATCAAGCTCTTCTGCTTTGTAGCCAGCGTCAAGTAGTGCCTGATTGGGTACGCTGATCGGCTTTTTGCAATTGCACAAGCGGCGGGCCAGACGTTGAGCCGTGATCAGCATGATGCTTGAGGCGATATTGAAGGTAGGAACGCCCATGTTCATCAGGCGGGTGAGCGTTTGCGGTGCGTCATTGGTATGCAGTGTCGAAAGTACCATGTGCCCTGTCTGGGCTGCCTTGATGGCAATTTCTGCAGTTTCCAGGTCGCGGATTTCGCCCACCATGATGACGTCCGGATCCTGGCGCAGAAAGGCCTTCAGCGCTACCGGGAAGGTCAGTCCGGCTCGGTCGTCAATGTTCACCTGGTTGACGCCAGGCAGGTTGATTTCGGCCGGGTCTTCGGCGGTCGAAATATTGACGCCATCCTTGTTCAGGATGTTCAGGCAGGTGTAGAGCGAAACGGTCTTGCCGGAACCCGTTGGGCCGGTCACCAAAACCATGCCATATGGGCGGTTGACCGCATCAAGCAAGGCTGCCTTTTGCTCTGGCTCGTAGCCCAGTGCTTCGATGCCCAGCGTGGCTGAAGTCGGGTCAAGAATACGCAAGACAATTTTCTCGCCCTGCAGTGTCGGTAGCGTGCTGACCCGGAAATCGATGGCGCGATTCTTGGACAGAATCAGGCGCATCCGGCCATCCTGTGGCACACGTTTTTCTGCAATGTTCAGGCGGGAGATGACCTTGATGCGAGAGGCGATCTTTTCCTTGATGGCCGGGGGCGGCGTGGCAATTTCACGCAAAATGCCATCAACCCGGAAGCGGATACGATAGAACTTCTCGTAAGGCTCAAAATGGATATCGGAAGCGCCGTCATTGATGGCGTCCAGCAGCATTTTCTGAATGAATTTGACGACCGGCGCGTCATCGATTTCCTGGCCGATGGCTTCGTCCGCCTTGGCAGCAGAGTCTTCGTCGAGAAAGTCGAGATTGATTTCGTCGCTGGCCAGATTTTTTAACGCGTCAGAAGCCGATTCCGAATACTTGGTTACCAGCGGCGCAAGTTTCGAATGTTCGACCACAATTGGATCAACGGTCAGTCCCGTCTGGAAGCGGATTTCATCAAGCGCGCGCAGATTGGTCGGGTCGGCCATCGCTACCGAAAGGCGGTTGCCGCGCTTGTTGAGCGGGATAACCTTGTGGGTTGCGATCAACTTGCGGTCAATCGCGTTTTCGGGAATG
>CAYWNX010000115.1:0-5611 GCA_964459735.1 uncultured Dechloromonas sp.
TTGGTCTTGCCGAGGTTGGCCGCGGCCGCCACGTCGATGATTTCCGGCTTGGGATCGGGCTGACCCAGTTCGGAAATCTTGTACACCGTGACCGAACCGGCCAGCTTGGCGTCGGGGTTAAGCGGTGAATCGGCCCACAGGTTGTCGGATTTCGGATGGGTTTTGACGAACAGCGAGTTCGGCCCGTGGTTCTTCAGTTCCTGGACGACCTTCCAGGCCTGATCCGGGTGCTTTTCCGGGTCGGTGCCGATCAGCGTAATCACATCGGCCCCGAGGTGCGAAGTCGCCCAGGCCGGCCCGAATTTTGGGTGATTGATATTGGCGCCACGCCCCGGATGCGGGATTTTGGCGGTATCGACCAGCGCGGTAAATTTGCCTTCCTTGACGTCGACCACGGCAATCTTGTTGGAGGCATTGGCCGCCACCATGAAATAACGCTGAGTGGAGTCGTAGCCGCCATCGTGCAGGAACTTGGCGGTATTGATCGTCACTTCCTTGAGGTTGGTCAGGTCGGAATAATCGACCATCTTGACCATGCCGGTTTCCTTCACGCTGACCAGAAACTCCGGTTTGCTCGTCGAGGCGACGATGGAGGCGACCCGCGGTTCCTGATGATAATCGCCGTCGACCGTGACACCCCGCGTCGAGACGTTCTTCAGCGGCTCCAGGGTCAGGCCATCGAGAATCGTGTATTGCGGCGGCCAGTAGGAACCGACAATCGCGTATTTATCCTCGAAACCCTTGGCTTTGGAGGTTTCGACCGAGCGCGACTCCATGCCGGCCTTGACGGTGGCCACCACGGTCGGCTTTTCAAACCAGAGATCGATCATGTCGAGCCGGCCATCGCGCCCGACGACGTGGATATAGCGGCCGGACAGCGACATGCGCGAAATATGCACCGCGTAGCCGGTCTTGACGATGCCCCAGATCTGCTTGGTATCGCCGTCGATCAACGCCACCTCACCGGCATCGCGCAGCGTGACCGAGAAGATGTTGTTCAGATTGACGTTGTTCATCTTCTTGGTCGGCCGCTGGTCGACCGGCACATGCAGCTTCCAGGTGCGACGCATATCGGCCAGACCCCATTCGGGCGGCGCATCGGGCGGCATCTGGATATAGGCCGCCATGTTCTTGATTTCATCCTTGCTCAGGATATCGTCGAAGTTCGGCATGCCACCCTCGGTGCCGTAACTCATGATTTTTTCCAGCCGCGAGTTGCCCAGCTTGCTGGTGTTTTTCGGTTCGAGATTTTTGCCGGTGGCGCCTTTGCGCAACATGCCGTGGCAGCCGGCGCAACGTTCGAAATACGTTTTGCCGCTCGCCGCCTTGGCCTCGTCGGACAAGGCAGGCGCATCGCCGGCGAAAGCCATCGATACCGCGAATGGCAGGGCCAACATGACCCACTTCCTGGAGATAACCTTAAGCATTTTCCGTCCCTTTTTGATGAAAAATCAGGACTGCTGGGAGCTTGCTGCTTGGCGTCTCGTCCGGGCGCCTTGTTTGAGGCGCAAATTAAAACACTGCATCAAACAGGGTTATGGATACAGATTGCCGGATATTTCCCAGGCACAGACCGGCCGGGATATCAGCTGCGACAGCTTGAAACTCGTCTTGACTGGCCCATTGTTCAAATAAAAAAAGCCGCAAGAAGCGGCTTTTTTTGGGCGGGAAGAAAGGTTTACTTCTTCAGCGAATCGCGAATTTCACGCAGCAGCATGACATCTTCCGGCGTTGCCGGGGCCTCGGGTTCCGGTGCCGGGGCTGCCGGCGTGCGCAGGCGGTTCAACTGCTTGATCATGATGAAAATAACAAAGGCGAGGATGATGAAATTGACCAGGATGGTCAGGAAAGAACCGTAGGCCAAAACCGGGATCCCGGCTTTTTTCAGATCGGCCAGTGCAATCAGGTTGTTCGGGTTGTCGCCGAGCACGACAAAAAGATTGGAAAAATCCAGCTTGCCGACAATGCGGCTGACCAGCGGCATGATCAGGTCGCCGACGATGGAATCGACAATCTTGCCGAAGGCGCCGCCGATGATGACGCCGACCGCCAGATCCATCGCATTGCCCTTGACGGCGAACTCCTTGAATTCCTGCAGCATTCCCATGATTTCTCCTCGGTCGGTTTCATTAAGTGAATTGATTATTCGCACTTAAGATGCGCCTCGTCAAGCCACATTTCATAATCCGCGGCTAACCGGCGAAGGCTTTCACCAGGCGCTCCACGCCGGCCCGCAAAGTGCTCTCCTGCTTGGCGAAACAAAAACGGACAACGCGATCATCCTGCCCGCTGGCATGGAAAACCGAGACCGGGATCACCGCCACGCCGACTTCGCGCGTCAGCCACTCGGCAAAGGCCCGGTCGGGCAGGTCGGACAGGCCGGCATAGCTGGCCAGCTGGAAATAGGTGCCGCGACAAGGCAGCAACTTGAATGGTATGGCGGCCATCAATTGCCGAAAGAAGTCGCGTTTTTCCTGATAGAAGGCGGCCAGGCCGAGATGCCGCGAGGCGTCCTGCATGTATTCGGCCAGCGCCAGTTGCGACGGGGTATGCACGGTGAACACGTTGAACTGGTGCACCTTGCGGAATTCCGCCATCAGCGCCGCCGGGCCGACCACGTAGCCGATCTTCCAGCCGGTGATGTGATAGGTCTTGCCGAAACTGGAAACGACGATACTGCGCTGCGCCAGTTCGGCATGGCCGCACAGGCTGGCGTGCGGCTCGCCGTCGAACAGGATGTGCTCGTAAACCTCGTCCGAGAGAATCAGGATATCGGTGCCACGGACCAATTCGGCCAGTTTTTCCAGGTCGACCGCAGTCAGCAGGCTGCCGGTCGGGTTATGCGGCGAATTGACGATGATCAGCCGCGTTTTCGGCGAAATCAGCTGCGCCACCTGCGCCCAGTCCGGCGCGTAATCGGGAAATTTGAGCTGGGCAAACACGGCGGTACCGCCGACGGTTTCGATGGCCGGCACATAGGAGTCATATACCGGTTCGAAGACGATCACCTCGTCGCCCGGCCGGACGAAAGCGGCAATCGCCGTGAAGATCGCCTGCGTCGCTCCGGCCGTTACCGTCACTTCGGATTCGACATCGAAGCGCCGGCCGTACAAGCTCGCCACCTTGTCGACAATGGCCTGGCGCAATTCCGGCATGCCGGCCATCGGCGCGTACTGGTTGCGCCCGGCCAGCATGTGACGGTGCATGGCGTCGAACAGCGCCGGCTCGGCCTGAAAATCCGGGAAGCCCTGCGACAGGTTGACCGCGCCGCACTCGGCGGCGAGGCGCGACATGACGGTGAAAATCGTCGTCCCCATATTGGGAAAACGGGAATCGATCTGGATGGAAGTTTGCATGCTGCGGTCAACGGTAAAAAGAAGGTCAAAATCATGCGCCAGCGAAGCTGCGCCGACAAGCTCAGTACAAAAAGCGTAGTATTACGTCTGTTATAACACCCGTGGAGCATCGCCATGTTCGCACTCAAACTGACCCAGATCGGCAACTCGGTAGGCGTCGTACTGCCGAAGGAACTATTGGCCAAGCTAAACGTGGAAAAAGGCGATACGGTATATGCCACTGAATCACCGGATGGTGTCCGCCTGACACCCTTCGACCCCGTTTTTGAAAAACAGATGGAAGCCGCCCGCAAAATCATGAAAGCCCGCCGCAACGTGCTGCATGAGTTGGCCAAATGAGCCAATGGACGTGGATTGAGGAATCTGTCGTCTGGGCCGTTCATGAAGCACAACTTGCCAAACACGGCGGTTCAGCCGGGGTACGCGATGCCAGCTTGCTGGCTTCGGCCCTGGCACCCCCGCTCAACCTCGCCGGTTATGACAGCGCAGCCGATGCCGCTGCCTTGGCAGCCGCCTACGCTTTCGGCATTGCGCACAATCACCCCTTCATTGACGGCAACAAATGCACGGCTTTTGTCTATTGTGAGCTTTTCCTCGCGCTCAACGGTCACACCTTGCAAGCCGAAGATGGCAACTGCGTCAGCACCATGCTGGCACTGGCCGCCGGCGATGTCACTGAAGCAGACTATGCCGCCTGGCTACGCACCCACACCAAACCTCTATAAACCATGAACATCGACAGCATCCCCACCCGCACCCTGCGCGCCCATCCCGAACAGCGCCTTATCGACATCATCGACCAGACCCGGCTGCCGCATGCGCTGCACTGGGTGCGCGTCGCCACGCTGGACGAGGCGGCGCACGCCATTCGCGCCATGCAGGTACGCGGTGCGCCGCTGATCGGCGTCACTGCCGCTTACGGCTTGGCCATTGCGCTGACCGACGATGCCACCGACGGCCATTTGCAGCATGCCGCAACCTTGCTGCGGTCAACCCGGCCAACGGCGGTAAATCTGCACTGGGCGCTGGCCCGGATGGAAAGCGTGCTTCTGCCGCTTGCCCCCGAAAAACGCTGTCAGGCCGCTTGGGACGAAGCCGCCGCCATCGCCGAGGAAGATGTTGCCCAGAACGCCGCCATCGGCCAGCATGGCCTCGGTTTGTTCCGCCAGATCGCCCGCCGCCAGGGCACGGCGCTCAACATCATGACGCACTGCAACGCCGGCTGGCTGGCGACGGTGGATTGGGGCACCGCCCTGTCGCCGGTCTATGCCGCCTACGACGCCGGCCTGCCGGTGCAGGTCTGGGTTTCCGAAACCCGGCCGCGCAACCAGGGCCTGCTCACCGCCTGGGAACTCGCCCAGCACGGCGTGCCGCATACGCTAATCGCCGACAACGCGGCCGGCATTTTGATGCGCGAGGGCAAGGTCGATGCAGTGATCGTCGGCGCCGACCGCATCGCGGCCAATGGCGATGTCGCCAACAAGGTCGGCACTTATTTGAAGGCGCTGGCCTGCGCCGACAACGGCATTCCGTTCTATGTCGCGGCGCCGCGGTCGACGCTGGATTTCGCCTGTTTTGACGGTGCCGCGATTCCGATCGAGGAACGCGACGGCGACGAATTCCGCCGGGTGCACGGCCTCGACGGCCGTGGCGTGCCCTCGGCTCTCAGCCAGTTGCCGGAAAAAGAAGCGGTCGCCAACCCGGCTTTCGATGTGACGCCGGCCCGGCTGGTCACCGCCATCATCACCGAACGCGGCGTCTGCCCGGCCAGCCGCGAAGGCTTGCTGGCTCTTTACCCGGAGGCTAAACATGGCTGACCACGGTCACTCCCGCGCCGGCGGGAGTCCATCCGAATCTCTGGATTCCCGCCTGCGCGGGAATGACGCGGTGAATCAACTGATCGCCACCGCCCGAGCCATGCAACCGGCCGGCCTCAATCGCGGCACTTCGGGCAACGTCAGCGTGCGCTGCGGCGACGACTTTTACATCACGCCAACCGGCCTGCCCTACGCCAGCCTGAGCGCCGACGACATCCCGCTGATGGCCCTCGACGGCACGCATCAGGGCAAGCGCAAGCCCTCCTCCGAATGGCGTTTTCACCGCGACCTTTACACCAGCCGCCCGGAAGTCGGCTCCGTGCTGCACGCCCATTCGCCGTTCGCGGTCAGCCTGGCCTGCCTGCGCTACGACATTCCGCCCTTTCATTACATGATCGCCCGCTTCGGCGGCGACAGCATCCGCTGCGCCGACTACGC
>CAYWNX010000115.1:5711-8067 GCA_964459735.1 uncultured Dechloromonas sp.
ATCACGGCCACGCCCATGACGACCTCAACCTGAAATCCGCCTACATCCACGTCATCACCGATGCCGCCACCTCGGTGCTGGCGATTGGCGCGCTGGCCGGCGGCTGGTTTTACGGCTGGGACTGGCTCGATCCACTGACCGGCCTGCTTGGTGCCGTGCTTGTCGCCCTCTGGTCGAAAAACCTGCTCAGCCAGACCAGCCGGGTGCTGCTCGACCGCGAAATGGATCACCCGGTAGTCGAGGAAATTCGCGCCGTCATCGAACAGCTACCGGAAGCCGGCAATACCCGCCTGACTGACCTGCACGTCTGGCGCGTCGGCACTGGCAACTATGCCTGCGCCCTCAGCCTGCTCACCCACGATGCCGACCTGACCGCGCAGCGGATTCGGGAGCAGCTTGGCATCCATGAAGAAATCGCCCACATGACCATCGAGATCCATCTCTGCCCCGAGTGCGACACAACGCCGCCCATCGCCTGAACCGGCTGCACGGTCGCCGGCAGTTTGACCAGCCCCTTACTTGACCAGCGTCACCGGCAGTTCGGTCAGTTTCATCAGCTGCGAGGTCACCGAACCGAGCAGCACGCTGCCTATGGCGCCCAGCCCGCGCGTCCCCATGACGATCTTGTCACAGCCATTTTCGCTGGCGTAGCGGGCAATGGTTTCGGCAATCGGGCCGACCAGCACCACCGGGGTATAGGCAACACCGGCCTGATCGAGCAGGGCGCGCGCCGAAACGAGCGCATCGCCGCCCCGGGTTTCCTGCATCGCCTCGATCTCGCTGGCCGGCATGTGGCCAAGCAACTCGGGCGCATCGATTGGCGCCTGGACATTGATCAAGTGAAGCTGACACCCGGGGACCAGAGCGACCGCAGAAATAACGTGCTGCACGGCGCGATCCGAGTGGCCCGAGCCGTCGACGGGGAGCAGAACTTTCATGGCGACTACCTTTCGTTAGCATTCAAGGCACAAAGTCTAGCCCAATCCTTGGCCCTGCGCCGGCCCGGAATGGGGGCTCTACGGGTAAATACCAAGACGCCAGCCAGCGCTTCGGGAGCCTTGCTTGCCGTTCGAGGGACACATTCGGAATGCCACAAAGCGAGCACCAAGCGAAAGGAGCCAATGAAAATCCACCCTAGGGAAACCCACAAGACGGCGCAATAGCCATCAATGCTAAAATTTTGGCCATTCTAGGGTTTGGGGAAGTTGATGAAATCACTGTTTGATGCACGCCGGCTGAGTTTCGTGGCCGGATTCCTGGGCCTGTTTGCCGCACCGCTGGCATTTGCCGCAGCCGGCGCCGAGGGGCCAACCGTCGTCGGCATCCCCATCGACTTCATTCTCTTCGCCGCGACGCTGCTCAGCGTTGCCCTGTTCCACCACTATGTCCTGCAGGTTGCCCTGACCGGGGCAGCCGTCATCGCCACCTACAAGATCCTGTTTACCGGCTTCAAGACCGGCGTCGGCCTGTCCGGCTTTGGCCTTCACATGGCGAACGAGTGGGTGATGCTGGTCAATCTGCTCTGCCTGCTGGTCGGCTTCGCCTTGCTCGCCCGGCATTTCGAGGACAGCGGCGTGCCGGAAGTGCTGCCCAAACTGCTGCCCGAGGGCTGGCTCGGGCCGTTCATGCTGCTCGTCATCATCTTTTTGCTCTCGGGCTTCCTCGACAACATCGCCGCAGCGCTGATCGGCGCCACGGTGGCGGCCAGCGTCTTCAAGCGCAAGGTGCATATCGGCTATCTCGCCGCCATCGTCGCGGCCTCGAACGCCGGCGGCGCCGGCTCGGTGGTCGGCGACACGACGACGACCATGATGTGGATCGACGGCGTCAGCCCGCTCGACGTCCTCGAAGCCTACCTGCCCGCCTTGGTAGCGACCGTCGTCTTCGGCATCCCGGCAGCATTGATGCAGCACAAGCACATGGCGATCAGCCGCGACTTTCAGGCGGCGCATCGCATCGACTGGGCCCGCGTCGGCATTGTCGGTTTCATCCTGGTCGCCGCGATCATCACCAATGTCACGGTCAACCTGAAATTCGCCGCCATGGCCGACCACTTCCCCTTCCTCGGTGTTGCCGTCTGGGTCGCGCTGCTGCTCGCCGTACCGCTGCGCAAGCCGGAATGGAGCTTGTTGCCAGGTGCGGTCAAGGGCTCGATCTTCCTGCTCGCACTGGTCACCTGCGCCTCGATGATGCCAGTCGAAAAACTGCCACCCGCATCCTGGCCGGCTACCCTCACCCTGGGCTTCATCTCTGCCGCCTTCGACAACATTCCGCTGACCGCGCTGGCCCTCAAGCAGGGCGGCTACGACTGGGGCTTCCTCGCCTATGCCGTCGGCTTCGGCGGCTCGATGATCTG
>CAYWNX010000116.1:0-7978 GCA_964459735.1 uncultured Dechloromonas sp.
GGCGGCGAGCAAGAGACCGAAAAGACCGCGGCGCCCACGCCGAACACCGCCGACCTCATCGGTCGCCTGCGCAAGTTCGCCTCGGAAGAGGCGGGCCCGCAGGCGTCCGTTCGTGAGGCGGCGGTGGCCGAGCTCACCGAGAAGACGGCCGAGATCGGCATCATGGCGCTGACGCTCGGCGAGATCGAGGCTGCTCTTGCGCCGCCCGGCGAGAAGACCGCCGCCGCTCCAACGAACCGCCAACGCAAGCTGGCGGCCTTCGTGAAGGCAGCGATGGACAAAGGGTACGGCCAGGACGAGATCGCGCTGTTCCTGAAGGAGGCCATGAAGATGCCGCGGTGGGGCGGCCAGGGCGCCCTCTGGGACCGCATGACCACGGCGGTCAAGCGGCCTCTTGTCGACGCGGGCGCACGCGCCGGCGGACAGGTCGCCAACACGGAGATGTCGATCCTCCGCCAGGCACACGCCAAGGGCGACAAGGCGGTCGACCTCGCCCTTGAGCGCTTGCGCAAGATCTACGGCGACGCCGACGCAGTTGCATTCGCGCGCAGGTCCGGCGCTGATCTGTCGAAGAGCAAGACCTGGAAGCAGCTCGAGGCGAAGTACCCCGCCGGCGTCAAGCCGGGTGAACTGGCGCCGCCCAAGGACGTCGACGTGCAGCTCGGCGGCTTCAAGACCAAGCTCAAGGGCTCGACCGTGCAGAAGGCGAAAGCGCCGCTGGCGCTCGGCGCCGCGGGCATCGGCGGCGCGACCCCGGCCGGCCGCAAGAAGGACGACGGCCGCGGCGGTGTCGTCGTAGTCGGCCGGTGAAGCCCACGACGGTCCGAGATCTGCTCAAGAAGCTGGTCTCGGATGCGCCAGGGCTGAGCCGTGCCGTCAAGCGCGGCCGCCGCGAGGCGTTCGCCAACGAGGGCACGAACAGCCTCTTCATGGGGCCCGTGGCCTGGGCGGCGAAGAAGGTGAAGGGCAAGGACGCGGTCGAAAAGGCCCTCTACGACAAGTGGCAGCGGCCGATCAAGAACGTCGACGAGAAGGCCGGAAAGGCCTTGGCGGACGCCGGCATCGCGCCAAGTTGGTGGCGTCACGTTGACGCTTTGCCCACTGGCCGTAAGATGGGTGGTAACAAAGCGTTCATCGAGCACGAAACGCACTCGGTGACCGCCCCCATCGCCAAAGCCAGCAAGGCAGCAACACCACTTCTCGCCGCAATCGCACTCGGAGACATCGCAGGAAAGATGGAAAACATGAGTGACGCGAAAGAACTGGCGAAGGAAGCCGCGGACAAGCTGGCGGCGTACGCTGTGCGCGAGGAGGCCGAGAAGGTCGCCTTCGCGCTCGTGGAGCAACGGATGTGCAAGCCGTTCTCCTCGTTCGAAGAGTTCGACGCGAAGGTGGCCTCGATCGTCGAGACCGGCCCTGACGTCGTGAAAGCTGCGATGGAGCTCAAGCCGACGTCCGAAGCCATCGGAACGCTGTCGCAAGAGAAGACCGCGGAGGCGCAGCTGGCGGAGAACCCGACGGCAGCGTTCTTCCACAGGCTGTCGCAATAACCAAGAAACCAGAGGAGAGAGAACATGTCGACCTTCCCCGTTCCCCCGGACGTTCGCGCAGCGCGATCGTTCAGCGTCATTCGTGGCGTGGACACCATGATCCGTGAGGATCGCCGCGTGGCCTCGTCGGTCACCGCCCTCGTCGAGCAGGGCGAGTGGGTCACCTTCAACGGCTCGGGCGAGGTCGTCAAGGCTTCGGGCCAGGTGGCCGCCACCCCGATGGTCGGCGCCAAGTGCGTCTGGACCGTCTACAAGAAGAGCGACGTCGTCGCTGGTCAGTCCGACGCGGCCGCCAACCAGGCCGTCACCACGGTCGCCGGCGCCTACGTCGCCGAGACGAAGAAGTTCGATGCCGGTGGCGCGTACGCCGTCGGCAACACCCTCGTCGTCATCGACGATGGTGCCGGCAACGGCATCCTCTTCGGCGTCGCCGCCCCCACCGCCACCCAGCTCGCCGCTGCGGTCGGCAAGGTGCACGCTCCCGTCTCGAACGGCGTGCTGACGTACGAATCCCTGGGCGCGGCGTAATCGGCCGTTTCCAACAACGACCAATAGGAGAACAAGACCATGTTGGACAACATCGACGCCGCAACTTTCAACAACCTCTTCGTCACGCGCCTCGACAGCGCGGACGGGATCGAGAAGGCCGCAGCGGCCGGCGGTGCGTTCGTTCGCGAACGTCTCCGTGAAGTCAGCTTCGCCCGTGGCATCCTCCCCCCGGAGTACGTCACCAAGGCGGACTGCCAGCGCTCGGTCGGTCACGACACCCTCGTGAAGATCGTCGAAATCGAGCCGCAGTCGCGGGCGCTCGCCGTGAACTTCCGCGGCAAGGCCCAGGATCGCTACATCGAAGGCGATCGCTACGAGATCCCTTTCTACAAGATCGAGAGCGAGAAGTTCTCGAAGTCGGAAGGCGAGCTCCTGGCGTTCGACTACCCGGTCACGAAGGTCATCGAGGACAACTCGGTGAAGGACATCCAGACGATCGAGGACACCAGGTTCATCGAGGCGATCGATGCCTGCGTGGCCGCGACCGGCAAGTCCATCGCCGCGGCCGGCCCGATCGACCGCGCGAAGCTGACCGCGCTGTTCAAGCAGATCGACAACGACGAGCTGTCGGTGGGCTGCATCCTCATGAACAAGTCGGACTGGGACGACTACATGACGCTGCCCGCGACCGACGTGGGCTCGCCGCTGGCCTCGGAAGTGGCCGTCAACGGCTACAAGTACAACACCATCATGGGCCACAAGCTCCTGGTGACCATCAAGTCGTCGATCGTCGCCCCCGGCGAGATCTACGCCTTCACCGACCCGAAGTACCTGGGCAACTTCTTCATCCTGAACGACACCAAGTTCTACATCGAGAAGCGCGGTGACATGATCACCTGGCAGACCTGGGAGTACATCGGCATGGGCATCGGCAACCGCCGTGCGGCCGCCAAGCTGACCCTGACGTAAGTCGGGCGCCAGCGTTTCAACGAGAGGCCCTGGGGCGAAAGCCCTGGGGCTTTTTGTTTGGGGCTTGACCGGTGCATCGCCGTGCTTATACTCAGGGCATGCATTAGCCCCAGCGCTCTCCCGAAGCCGAATCCGCTCTGCCACTTCATCGTCGTGCGGTCGGATTTGCCGCTCGGTTTGATAGCCGCCCAGGTGGTGCACGCTGCAGGTGAGAGTGCCGTTGGACCCGTTCCGCCAGGTACGCACGCCGTGGTGCTGGCGGCGCCAAGCGAGGCCGAGCTCGTCAAGATCGAGCTCAGGCTCCTGGCGCACGGGCTTTCGCCGGTGGCCATCCGCGAGAACGACGGGCCCTACGCCGGCCAGCTCATGGCGCTCGGCCTGGCGCCGATGCCGAAGCGCGCGGGCCGCGTCCTGTCGAGCTTGCCACTCCTTCGTGAAGGAGGTGCGCGTCAAGCAGCGTAATCTTTCGGGGGAGTAGCTCAGAGAAAGAGCAGGCGGCGAAAGCCGTCGGGTCGGTGGTTCAAGTCCACCCTCCCCCACAATGCGCCCGTGGCTCAACGGTAGGGCACCAAGAGTAATGACCTTGGGGGTTGATGGTTCGACTCCATCCGGGCGCACAGATAGCCAAGAAAAATCGGCTTGGGGGTAAGATAGGCCTCGTGGCCAACGACCCAAAGCTGCGGCAGCAGGCACGGCGCCACCTGCGCCTGTTCCTGAGTGACACCCCAGAGGTCAACCGGCTCCTTCGCGAAGAGGAGCTCGACGACGACCACCTGGACCTCGCCATCGACATGGCCGTGGACGAGTACAACGTCACGACGCCGACGCTGACACCGGTGACCCTCGACAACTACCCGTCGATCTGGCTGCTCCTGCACGGCGCCAGCATCAACACGCTGAAGATGGCCGGCATCATCCAGAGCCGCAACGAGCTCAACTACTCGAGCGGCGGCGTCACGGTGCGGACCTTCGACAAGACCCAGCTCTACCAGAGCTGGATCGGCATGTTCGTGCAGGAGTACGAGCGCAAGAAGGCGAACTTCAAGATCGCCGCGAACGTCAACGGTGCGCTGATGAACAACATCAGCGGCACGTCCGGCGGCCTGCACTCCGAGTACAACACCATCTCCTGGTACTGGTAGTGCGCGTCGAGTTCAAGCGCTTTGACGCCATCGTCTTCGGTGTGGGTGGCCACGTGCTGCCGCCGCAGATCGTGCTGCCGTGGGAGATCGAGCCCGTGCGCTCGAAGCTCGCCGACGTCCGGTTCACCGTGGAGCGGTGCCAGTCGCCGGCCTTCGACTCGGACGAGATCACGGTCATCGAAGCCGGCATTCCTGGCGTGGTCGGGACCTACATCTACGAGACGATCGACGTGACGGCGAAGCTGCAGTCGCTGTGGCGGCGCTACTACTACCGCGTGAAGGCCGAGGGGCCCGACGTAGAGCTCGTGTACTCGGAGGTGAAGACCTGGGAAGCCGACCCGAAGGTCTACGAGCGCGAGATCATGGACCGGCACCAGCTGCTCCTCGAGGGCGAGACCGGCGTGCCGTGTTTCGCCATCATCCAGCGCTCGGCCGACGCGCCCAAGTGCAGCGAGTGCTGGGACGCGGTGACGCACCGAACGCGCGTTCAGGACTGCCCGTCGTGCCTCAACACCGGCCGGCAGCGACCGTACTTCCAGCCGATCCAGATGGTGGCTGACTTCAACCCCGACGCGAAGCTGGTCCAGATCGCCCAGTTCGGCGAGATCCACGTGGGCCAGACCGACGTGTGGTGGGGCGGCTACCCGCAGCTGAAGCCGCGCGACGTCATCCTCGAGGTTCTGTCCGGCCGCATCTGGCGGGTGGTGAACATCCGGCCGATCATGCCGCAGCGGACGATCATCCAGCACGTGGCCAGGCTCGAGGCGGTCAACCCGAGCGACGTGGAGTATCGTTCGCCCGTGATGCAGATTGACCCGGCGCTCCGGCGATCGCTGGTGGCGAAGTTCGAGGCCAGCAAGAAAGAGAGGCGATTCTGATGAACCCCTTCCTCCAAGGCTTCACGGCCGAGCTGGTCAAGCACGCCGCCGGCGACGTCTCCGGCCAGGCGCCGACGATGATCTACGGCGATCCCGTGGACATGGTGCAGGGCGCCATGGACAGCACCCAGAGCCGCGGCAACAACCTGCCCGGCGGCATCCCATCCGCGCTGCGCACGCAGACCCAGAAGAAGATCCCGCACCCCGAGACCACCCCGACCTCGATGCACGGCTTCATCCCCTGATGCGCGAGTTCGTCCGCTTCTACGCCAAGCCGGACCCGTTCACGCGGGCTCCCGAGCTTTTCTCCAAGGTGAACCGGCGCCTGGCCGAGGACCTCGAGACCAAGCTGCGCGCCCACCTGCAGCCGGGCGTGGATCTGCGCGCCGGCGAGCAGCGCACGATCCGGGTGGCCGCCGAGGGCAACCGCCTGGTCATCGAGCCCGTGAACGACAAGGTGTCGCCGGAGAGCGTGGGCCTCAACGCCGAGACGACCGATCGGCGCCGTGGCAGCGAAGAGGTGGCCGACCTGTTTGCGGCCGGGTCGGGGGTTCCGGCTGTGCGGCGGGTGAGCGGTCAAGACCGCCTGGTGTTCCGCCAGATCAACGCCCAGGCGGCCGTGGACATCTCCAAGAAGCAGGAGGAGTCGCTCGTCGATGCGCAGATGCGCCAGACGCTCGAGTTCGAGTTTCCGCGCTACCTCGAGCAGGCCGTGCGCGAGCTCGCCAACGAGAACCCTGAGATGCGCATGCGCGAGGACCTGGTGGTCTGATGGCGCTCCTCGGACCATACGACCTTCCGGCGAGCGTGCAGGCGCAGTCGGTCAGCGCGCGGCCGCTCGGCACCGGCGATCGCGTCCTGCGCAGCGCCGAGATCATCAAGATCTACAGCCTCGAGTTCCTGCAGATCATGTTCTCGAAGCACCACCGTCGCGTGTGGAAGCCCGATGAGGCCGAGACCGGCATCCTCATCGTGGACAAGTACTCCTTCAACCTCGAGACCGTGGCGGCCCGGCCGGCCATCGTGGCCAACCGCGGCCCCATGCGTTGGGGTGAAACGTCAGGCTTTCGCCAGATGCAGACCCGCGACCAGATGTCCGATCGGCGGACCTACACCGACCTGGTCGAAGGCAGCGTCACGTTCAGCTGCTTCGCCCGCGGCGCCGAGGCCGAGGACATCGCCTACGACGTCTTCGAGTGGTTCAAGCACTTCCAGGACGCCATCCGGGAGCGTGGCTCATTTTCCAGTTCCCTAGACCGGGTGGGCATGTTCAGGGTATCGTCTGTGTCCATCGGAGAAGAAGCGTTGGTCAAGAGCGATTCTGCACCAGATTTGTCAGTGGTCCCGGTCCAGATCCGGGCCATGGTGCAGCAGCGCTGGATGATGATCCCCAGCGCGGTGAAGCTGAAAGAAATCATGTTCACGTTCACCCGCAACGGATCGCCCGTCTGAGGAGACCTCAATGCCCTACCGTCAGCCAGGAATCGAGATCATCCAGCAGTTCCAGGAGCAGCAGCCCGCGCTGTCGCTGCCGACCCTGCCGGCCATCGTGGTTGGTCCCGGCTACCAGGTTCAGGACGACGTCGACTGTGGCGACTACGACGACGTCAACGGAACGCTGGCCCTGCCGGTCGAGTTCCCCTACACGGGGCTTGCCGCCGGCGCCGTCGTCGACCTGGCCGACCTCGACGAGGACGAACTTTCGTCCGTGCAGAAGCCGGTGAGCCTGGTCCTCAAGGACGTCTACACCGTGGTGGTGGACGAGACCGGCGCCACCACGCCGGCGGGCCCGACCACGACCCAGTTCAACGACGCGTCTCCCGGCACCGTGTTCGCCGGCATCAACCCCGGCGCCGTGGGCGCCCCGGCGTTCTACCTGCAGATCATCTCGGGCACCGGCCTTGGCGTTGGCGATCTGGCGCTCAACCTGGTCGTGGCCAAGGTGAGCAACACCCAACTCACGCTCGCGCGCGAGATCGCTGGCGGCGCCACCGCGATCACCTACCGCATCCTCAAGTTCACGTCCTCGGTGACCATCGATGGCGCGGACTTCGCCGCCCTCGGCATCACCAAGGCCTCCACGGGCGTGGGCCTCCCGGCGAACCTTCTCGACGAGGTCGACGGCGACAAGGTTGCCCTTGCGGAGGTCCGCCTCGGCTGGCGCGCGCTGCGCCCCGACCTCGCCGGCGTCATCAACGTGTTCACCGATCTCGACAGCCTCGAGGCGGTGTTCGGCGTCGGCCAGGTCGTTCCGGCGAACATCCTCGCCTACGGCGTTCTGACCGCGCTCGACAACACCACCACCGAGGTTTCGGCGATCGGCCTTGACGCCACGCTCAACTCGGACGAGGCGCAGGCGTACCAGGAGGCGCTCGACTACATCGCCGACAAGGACGTGTACGCGATCGCGGTGTGCACGCAGAACGTCCTGGTCGCCCAGGCCCTGAGCGCGCACACCACGCAGCAGTCGGCGTCGACCGTCGGCCGCGAGCGAATCGGCTTCGGCAACCGCAAGCTCAAGACGATCGAGACCAAGGTGCCGTCGTCGGGCACCGGCACCCGCCTCGGTGGCGCCACCGGTGCGGCTCCGAACGACGTGTTCACCGACACCGCCGGCGTCGACGGCAACGCCACCTTCATCACGGACGGCGTGCAGGTCGGCTACTTCCTCGAGGTCATCGCCTATGCGGCCAACGAGGGCATGAACCGCTCGATCGCGCACAACGCGGCCGACGCCGTCGTGGGCGCCACCCGCACGTGGACCTTCGTCAACGGCGGCTTCACGGCCGCCGACGTCGGGCGCACCCTGCGCATGGCCGGCGCCAGCAACGGTGCGAACAACGGCGACCACGTCATCGAATCGGTGACCTCGGCCACTGTGATCGTGACCACGTCGGCGACCACGCCGGTCAACGAGACCTTCCTCGGTGGTGTGACCCAGGAGATCTGG
>CAYWNX010000117.1:0-7973 GCA_964459735.1 uncultured Dechloromonas sp.
CCAGCAGGTGTCGAACAGCAGATCCATCGCCCAGCGCGTCAATTGGTGCTGGGCATCGTCCTTGCGGTTCTTGTTGCCCCGCCCGGCATAGTTCAGGTGCGAAAAATAGAAGCGGTCGATGCCTTCATCCTCGACCAGCTTGAGCAGTTCCGGCAGATCGTGGGCGTTGTCCTGCGTCATCGTGAAACGGACGCCAATCTTCAAACCCAGATCGCGGCACAGGCGAATGCCTTTCAGCGAGGCTTCGAAAGCACCTTCCATGCGGCGGAATTTATCGTGCGTTTCGCGGATACCATCCAGCGACACGCCAACATAGTTGAAATCACACTCGGCAATCTGGTCGATATTCTTTTCGTCGATCAGCGTGCCATTCGACGACAGGCCGACATAAAAACCCTTGGCCTTGGCGCGCTTGGCGATGTCGAAAATATCCGGCCGCAACAGCGGTTCACCGCCGGAGAGAATCAGCACCGGCACGCGGAAGCCCTTGAGGTCATCCATCACCGTATAAACCTGGTCCGTGGTTAACTCGCCGGGAAAGTTGGTATCGGCCGAGATCGAATAGCAATGTTTGCAGGTCAGGTTACAGCGCCGGATCAGGTTCCAGATCACCACCGGGGCCGGTGGGTTGCGCTTCGGACCGAGCGGTGTCGGGGCGGCGATTTCCTGCATGTACTGGGAGATGCGAAACATGGATGTCCTTGATTTTGGCTTCGGCGTATTCAACGGCAGCAAGCTTGTGCTTGCCTTGACGTGGGTCAACCGCCTCAAGAATGAAGCGTTAGGCCCGCATATTACCCCTTGCGATATACTCTTCGAATGACCCCCAACCCACACAATACTGCCGGCAACGAACTGGCGCTCCCCAGCCACTGGATGCCCGAAATCGAGCCGCTGCTGGCCACCGGCGAAAAGCTCCAGGCCTGGGTCGAAATCGACCTCGATAGCCGCCTGCAATTTGCCGCCGGCCTGGTGATCGTCACCAACAAGCGCCTGCTCGCCAAAGCGCCGGGCGAAACCAACTGGCAGCAATGGCCGCTACGCGCCGGCCTGGCCTTGAACCATTTCGACCATGCCGGCGTCGGCATGCTGGAACTGACCGACGACCAGCGCCGCCTCGCGGTCTGGCGCTATACGCTGAATCGCAACCTCGCGGCCTTGCGCGTCATCGGCGAATTCCAGCTGCATCTGGACAGCCTGGTCAGTGGACAGCCCTTGCTGCGGTCAACCGAGGATTTCTGCCCAAAATGCAAGGCGCCACTGCCACCGGGCGAGGACGAATGTCCGATCTGTACCCACGAAACCTCGGCCCCGCCGTCGACCTGGACGCTGTTTCGCCTGTCGCGTTTTGCCCGCCCGTACAAATGGCAATTATTGGCAGGATTTCTGCTGACCCTGGCCTCGACCGGCGCCACGCTGGTACCGCCCTACCTGACCATGCCGCTGATGGACAACGTGCTGATCCCGTTCCAGAACGGTCAGCCGATCGACTGGGAACTGGTCTCGCTCTACCTGAGTGGCCTGCTTGGCGCCGCCGTCCTCGCCTGGGGGCTGGGCTGGATTCGTACCTATATTCTCTCGCTGGTCTCGGAGCGCATCGGTCGCGACCTGCGGACCACCACCTACGAACACCTGCTGGGCCTGTCGCTTGAATACTTTGGCGGCAAGCGCACCGGCGACCTGATGGCGCGCATCGGCAACGAAACCGACCGCATCAACATCTTTCTCTCGCTCGACCTGCTCAACTTCGCCACCGACGTGCTGATGATCGTGATGACCGCCGTCATCCTGTTCTTGATCAATCCGTGGCTGGCGCTGGTCACGCTGTTGCCGTTGCCGATCATTGGCTGGCTGATTCACGTCGTCCGCGAAAAGCTGCGCACCGGCTTCGAGAAAATCGACCGCGTCTGGGCCGAAGTCACCAACGTGCTGGCCGACACCATTCCCGGCATCCGCGTCGTCAAGGCCTTTGCCCAGGAAAAGCGCGAAGGCGACCGCTTCCGCACCGCCAACGAACACAATCTGGTGATGAACGACAAGCTGAACAAGACTTGGTCATTATTCACCCCCACTGTCACACTGCTTACCGAAATCGGCCTGCTCGTCGTCTGGATTTTCGGCATCTGGCAGATTTCCAAGGGTAACTCGACGGTCGGCGTTCTGACTGCCTTCCTCGCCTACATCAGCCGCTTCTACGCGCGTCTCGACTCAATGAGCCGGATCGTTTCGGCCACCCAGCGCGCCGCTTCCAGTACCAAGCGCATTTTCGACATTCTCGACCACGTTTCGAGCGTCCCCGAGCCAACCAACCCAGTGCATCTGGAAAAAGTCACCGGCCGTCTTGAGCTGAGGAAAGCCAGCTTCCGCTACGGCACCCGCTCCGTCACCCGTGATGTCGACCTGGTCATCCAGCCGGGCGAAATGATTGGTCTGGTCGGCCATTCCGGCTCCGGCAAGTCCACGCTGGTCAACCTGATCTGCCGCTTCTACGACGTGACCGAAGGCGCCGTCTTCATCGACGGTGTCGATGTCCGCTCGGTGCGGGTCGCCGAATTCCGCCAGCACATCGGCCTCGTGCTGCAGGAACCATTCCTGTTTTTCGGCACAATTGCCGAAAATATCGCCTACGGCAAACCGCAGGCAACGCGCCACGAAATCATCGCTGCGGCCCGTGCCGCCCACGCCCACGAGTTCATCCTGCGCCTACCGCACGGTTACGATTCGCTGGTCGGCGAACGCGGTCAGGGACTTTCCGGCGGCGAACGCCAGCGCATCTCCATCGCCCGCGCCTTGCTGATCGACCCGCGCATCCTGATCCTCGACGAGGCAACCTCTGCGGTCGACACCGAAACCGAGAAGGAAATCCAGAAGGCACTCGACAATCTGGTCCGCGGCCGCACCACCATCGCCATTGCCCACCGGCTATCCACACTGCGCAAAGCGGACCGGCTGGTCGTCATGGATCGTGGCCGTATCGTCGAGATCGGCAATCACGATCAACTGATGGCCGTCGAAGGGCATTACTACAAGCTCTATCAGGCTCAGGCGCGTAATGTCGATACCGAGCCGCTTGAGCCGCAAGGGCCTAACCTCCCGAAAACCCACACGGACTGAGCTGCCCATGCCAAACAGACATTTCGAATTGCAACGCGACAGCTACGGTCGACTGGTTTTAACGACCAAAAAAGGGGTACGGCACGAAGGCGTCACCCCGGTCCGCGCCTTCCCCATTGCGGCGCCTGAAGAAGGTCTGTCGCTGGTCAATTACGAAGGACACGAAGTCGGCTGGGTCGAGCGCATCGCCGACCTGCCGCCGGCTATCGGCCAATTGATCGAGGAAGAACTGGCCAGCCGCGAGTTCGTGCCGGAGATCGAGAAAATCAGCGAGGTCTCCAGCTTCGCCTGCCCAAGCACCTGGCAGGTCGTCACCAACCGCGGTGCGACCGAATTGACGCTGAAGGGCGAGGAAGACATTCGCCGCCTCTCGCATACGCGCCTGCTGATCGCCGACAGCCACGGTATCGAATTCCTCATCCGCGACCTGAGCCGGCTTGACCAGCACAGCCGCAAGCTGCTTGACCGCTTCCTCTAATCAGTTTTCTGAAACAGTCGGCCTGTAACGCGTTGTACCAAAACGTGACATTTTTTTGACGCGGGTAATCCAACGCACGCCGAAAGCGTTAATAATAACCAGCTGCCCTTATAACAATTTCAGACCGTGGAGCGGAGCCGGGCGATACCAGCATGAATAAAAAAGACATCATCATTCGGGATATTATTTCCCTGCGAGGTCCAAGCATCTGGACCTACCCACCCTCCCTCGAAGCCTGGATCGACATCGGCGAATTCGAGGACTATCCCACCGACAAGCTCCCCGGCTTTTGCGAGCGCCTGACCGCCTGGTTGCCCGCGCTGGTCGAACACCGTTGCAGCTACAACGAACACGGCGGCTTCCTGCGCCGGCTGCAGGAAGGCACCTGGATCGGCCATGTGCTGGAGCACGTTGTGCTGGAGCTGATGACGCTGGGCGGGCTGCCCGACGGCTTTGGCCGGACCCGCGAAACAACAACACGCGGTGTCTACAAGCTGGTGATCAGCAACTGGCAGGACGACATCACGCGCACCGCGCTGGATCTCGGCATCGAACTGATCCTGGCCGCCGTCGATGACAAGCCATTCGACCTCGCCGACGCGACAAAAACCATGCGCCGCCGGGTCGACCGCAAGTACCTCGGCCCTTCAACCGCCGCCATCGTCAATGCCGCCGAAGCACGGGGCATCCCGGCCATTCGCCTGCTCGACGACGGCAACCTGGTGCAGCTCGGCTACGGCGCCGCAATGCGTCGCATCTGGACCGCCGAAACCGACCAGACCAGCGCCATTGCCGAGACCATTTCGCGCGACAAGGATCTGACCAAAACGCTGCTCTCCTCCTGTGGCGTACCCATTCCCGAGGGACGCGAAGTCGAAAACCCGGATGACGCCTGGGATGCCGCCGAAGACATCGGCCTGCCGGTCTGCGTCAAGCCGACTGACGGCAACCACGGACGAGGCGTTTTCATTGACCTGAACACCAGGGAAGAAGTCGCCAAGGCCTATGCCGTCGCGGTCAATGAAGGTTCCGGCGTCCTGATCGAACGCTCGATCCGCGGTGCGGAACATCGCCTGCTGGTGATCGGTGGCAAACTGATCGCCGCCAATCGCAGCGACATGATTACCGTCACCGGCGATGGTAAATCGACCGTCCTTGAACTCATTGACAGCCAGATCAATATCGACCCGCGCCGGGGTTCGACCGAACAGCATCCGCTGTCGATCATCCGCATCGACGCCGCCGCCCGCATGGAACTCGAGCGGCAAAAACTGAGTCCCGACGACATTCCTGCCACCGGTCGCGAAGTGCTGATCCAGCGCAACGCCAACCATGCCTTCGACTGCACCGACGAAGTTCACCCTGATACCGCCGAACTCGCTTCGCTGGCAGCCCGTATCGTCGGCCTCGACATCGCCGGCATTGACTTGGTCTGCCTCGACATCTCCAAGCCGTTGTCCGAACAGGGCGGCGCCATCGTCGAAGTCAACGCCGGCCCCAGCCTGCTGATGCACATCAAGCCGGGCATCGGCAAGCCACGCCCGGTTGGTCAGGCCATTGTCAACAACCTCTTTGCAGAGGGCTTGCGTGGCCGAGTACCACTGGTTGGCGTCACCGGCACACATGGCAAGACGGCCGTCGCCAAACTGGTGGCTCACCTGATTTACATGTCCGGCCAAACTGCCGGCCTGGCCTGCAGCGACGGCATTTTTCTCGGCCGCCGCCAAGTCCAGAAAACCGATGCGGCCAACTGGGCCGGCGGTCGCCGTCTCCTGCTCAACCGTGCGGTCGAAGCGGCCGTCATTGAAAATGGCGCCCGCGTCATTCTTGGCGAAGGCCTGCCTTACGACCGCTGCTCGGTGGGTGTCGTCACCAACATCGCACCAGAAGACGAGGAGTTGTCACGCTGGGATGTTCAGCCCACCGGCGGCGAGTACTACACGACGCATCGTTCGATTTACCGGACCCAGGTCGATGTCGTGCTCTCCAGCGGCCACGCCGTCTTGAACGCCGACGACTCGCTGGTCGCCGAGTTTGCCGAACTGTGCGACGGCGAAGTGATCTTCTACGCCGCCGATCCAGCCTGCCCGCCGCTGGCCGAACATCTCGCCGCCGGCAAGCGCGGGGTTTATGTCAGCGAGGGACGCATCACCCTGGGCAGCGGCCCGGAAGAGATTCGTCTGTGCCGACTGGGGGACGTTCCAGCCATTGGTAAACAGAAAGACCCGGCCACCATCGCCAACGTCTTGGCTGCCGTTGCGGCCGGTTGGGCGATGGATTTGAGCCAGGAAGTCATCGCCACCGGGGTCAAGACCTTCGGTCTCGAACTGCCCGACCCTGCCGCCCTGCTGCCGCAGCGCGCCAGAAAGTCGCTACCAGCCAAAAAGCCGGCGGCAGTTCGAATTTAACAAGCAAAACAAGGAATATCCTTCATGGAAGTTTCCCGCATTCGTGCCTTGCGCGGCCCCAATCTGTGGAGCCGGCACACCGCGATTCAAGCCATCGTCACCTGCGAGGGTAGCGAAATTGCCATTGCTGATCTGCCCAATTTCGAAGCCCGCCTGCGCGAACGGTTCCCGGCACTGGGTGACCTGATTCCCGACGACCATCTCGATACCGTTTCGATGGCGCACGCCCTGGAATTTGCCGCCCTCGGCCTGCAGGCGCAGGCCGGCTGCCCGGTTACCTTCAGCCGTAGCGCCCAGACGGTCGAACCGGGCGTCTATCAGGTGGTAGTCGAATATACGGAAGAGGACGTCGGCCGACTGGCTTTCGACCTCGCTGAACAGCTCTGCCTGGCCGCCCTCAACAACACCCCCTTCGATCTCGACCGGGTGCTCAAGGTCTTGCGCGAGCTGGATGAAGACATCCGCCTCGGCCCCTCGACCGGAGCCATTGTCGCAGCGGCCGTGGCGCGCGGCATTCCCTATCGCCGCCTGACGCAAGGCAGCCTCGTCCAGTTCGGCTGGGGCAGCAAGCAAAAGCGTATTCAGGCAGCTGAAACCAGTTTCACCAGCGCGATTGGTGAATCCATTGCCCAGGACAAGGAACTGACCAAAACCCTGCTGCACGCCGCCGGAGTTGCCGTACCGCTCGGCCGTCCAGTGGAAGATGAGGACGATGCCTGGGCTGCGGCACAGGAAGTGGGTTTGCCGGTCGTCGTCAAACCGCGCGACGGCAATCAGGGCAAGGGCATTTCGGTCAACCTGAGCAGCGAGGAACAAGTCCGCCACGCCTATCGTGTCGCCGTCGACTATCGCGATGACATCCTGGTTGAAAGATACCTGCCCGGCCACGATTTCCGCCTGCTGGTCATTGGTGACAAGCTGATCGCCGCCGCCCGCCGCGACCCGCCGCTGGTGATCGGCGATGGCAAGCATACCGTTCGCGAACTGGTCAATATCGTCAATAGCGACCCGCGCCGTTCCGATGGTCACGCGACCTCGCTGACCAAGATCAGGTTTGACGAAATCGCCCTGGCCCGCTTGGCTGAACAAGGTTACAACGCCGACACCGTGCCACTGCGCGGCACCCGCGTCATTCTGCGCAACAATGCCAATCTCTCGACCGGCGGCACCGCTTCCGATGTCACTGACGACGTTCATCCCGAACTCGCTGCCTGCGCCGTGGCTGCAGCCCAGACAGTCGGCCTCGATATCTGCGGCATCGACGTGGTCTGCGACACCATGCTCAAGCCGCTCGAAGATCAGGGCGGCGGCATTGTCGAAGTCAATGCCGCGCCCGGTCTGCGCATGCACGTCGCTCCCTCCTTCGGCAAAGGCCGGGCAGTCGGTGAAGCCATCGTCAACATGATGTTCCCGAATGGTGACAATGCACGCATTCCAGTCGTCGCCATCGCCGGCACCAATGGCAAGACCACGACCAGCCGCCTGATCGGCCGCATTTTTGAAAGCAACGGCCAGCGGGTTGGCATGACCAGCACCGATGGCGTCTACATTCAGGGCCGGCGAACCGACGATGGCGACTGCAGCGGCCCGCGTAGTGCGCGCAATGTGCTGCTGCATCCGGATGTCGATGCGGCAGTGTTCGAAACGGCGCGCGGTGGTGTGTTGCGCGAAGGCCTCGGCTTTGACCGCTGCGATGTTGCCGTGATCACCAATATCGGTATCGGCGATCACCTCGGCCTCAACTTCATTACTACGGTCGACGAACTGGCTGTCGTAAAACGCGTCATCGTCGAAAACGTCGCGCCCAATGGTACGGCAGTATTGAACGCAGCCGACCCGGTGGTTGCCGCCATGGCTCACCACTGCCACGGCTCGGTCATTTTTTTCGCCCAGGACCGGACTAACCCAGTCCTGGCCACGCATCGCACCCAAGGCAAGCGCGTCGTCTACGTCGAACGCAATACCATCATCTG
>CAYWNX010000118.1:0-7969 GCA_964459735.1 uncultured Dechloromonas sp.
ATCAAGCTGCCTGGTGCGAGCATCGCGGCGCTTGCCGGCTTCATTTCCAAATTCATGGATGCCATTGCTGTCGAGCGGGCGCATCTGGTTGGTCACTCAATGGGCGCTGCAATTGCGACCCAACTCTCTCTTGATGCGCCCAAGCGGGTTGCCTCGCTAACGCTGATCGGCAGCGCAGGCTTTGGCTCGGATATCAATAACGGCTATACGGACGGTTTTGCAAATGCATCATCGCGACGCGAGCTTAAGCCCATCCTTGAGCTGCTGTTCGCCGACCCGAGCCTGGTCAGTCGGCAACTGGTTGACGACGTTCTTAAATACAAACGCCTTGATGGAGTCAGCGAATTACTGAGCGAGCTAGGCGGTGCCTTGTTTGGCGGGGGGAAGCAAAGTGAGCAACCTGGCCTGAAGCTTGGCAGCACCGCCGATCGGCCTGTATTGGTGATCTGGGGGCGCGATGACCAGATCATTTCAGTCGAGCATGCTTCAAACGCTCCGTCTGGCGCCACTGTCGAAATATTTGATGGCGCCGGACACATGGCTCAAATGGAGCGTGCCAATGACGTCAATCGTCTGATCATCCGTCATATCGGTGGCTAAAGAACAGACCAACGTCGAGGTGAGCAAGGTCTGCGTCCATTCTTCCTGGACGCAGGTCTTGTCCCCGCTCGAGCCGATTGATGGCGAGCTTGAGCTGGAATGGCTCGAACTCGCCCTCAGTGGCAAGTCGACCGCAGCATTGTGGATCGGCAAGCAAGGGCTGGTTGCACCAATGTCGTATCAGCGCCATGCAAACCTGATGGCGGTCTGCGCCGATTCGGCCGCACGCGGGTGGCCAGTAAGATTACGCCGCTCAGGCGGTGGCGTGGTTCCGCAAGGGCCGGGCATCCTCAACCTGAGTTTGGCCAGACCCTGCGATGGACCACCTGGAGACCTTGCTGAAAGCGTTTATACCGATCTCTGTGGGTTGCTTGCTGGTGCATTGGCCGGCCTGGGTGTCAAAGCAACGGCTCGCGCGGTTTCAGGATCTTTTTGTGACGGACGTTTTAATCTCGCCGTCATCGGGTCTAACGATAAGACCGCTCGAAAAATTGCGGGCACAGCTCAATACTGGCGTCACGCTGGGGGGCGACATGCGGTGCTGGCCCATGCTCTGTTAGTGGTTGATGCAGACCCCGCAACGCTTACTGCGGAAGCAAACCGTTTCGAGACAGCACTCGGTAGCGGCAAACACTATGAAATGAACGCACTGACCAGCGTTTCTCAAGCCTGGTGCGATGCACACCCAGGCAGGGATATCCCAAGCGGTCTCACAACCGAATTAAGGCGGCAAATTATCGCCGCATTTTCCCGACAATGCCCAACAGGAGGTTTTCATGTTGTTACTTGAATTTGCAATGTTTCCAATGAGCAAAGGGGAGAGCGTAAGCCCCTTTGTCGCCCGCTCCCTTGACATCATCGACAAATCCGGTCTGCCTTACCAATTGACGCCGATGGGCACAATTATTGAGGGTGAGTGGGCAGAGGTGATGGCTGTCGTCACAAAATGCTTTGAGATAATGAGTACAGACTGTGACCGGATCAGCACCAGTATCAAAATTGACTATCGAGCTGGTACCGAAGAAAGGTTGAAAGGCAAGGTCGAGTCTGTGCAGAAGGAGCTGGGGAGAAAGCTTTCCACTTGATTTTCAATGCGACTCATTGATAACGGATTGCCAATAAACGGCTGATCAGCGCTAAGTATCAGGTGCTTCATTGGCAATCCGTCTAAGGCGCTGACCAGATGACGTCTATTGATGTGTCGGAGAAATGATGTTGAATCGTTTCATCTGGCGATACACCGTGGCTCGACAGATACCGAGTTCTTGCGAAACGGCTGTGATATTCCAATGATGCTTGCGCAGTGCCGCACTCAGTGTTCCTGCTTCCGAGACAACAACATCGCAACTCTCATTCGGCAATGGTGTTACAGCCATCGGCAGTTTTCGCTCAGAAAGATCGCGTTCGTTCTCGTCGTAGAGCTCTTGCGGCAAATGGACAGTTTCGATATAGCCGTTGTCGCAGACCGCCAGGGAAAAGCGGATAACGTTACGTAATTGACGGATATTTCCTGGCCATGAAAAATTCAGCAAGAGGTCGAGCGCCGCATCATCAAATTGGGCATCAATACCCATTTGCTCACACTCCTGTTTCAATACACGGGCAATAACAAAGGTTTTGTCCGAGCGTAGTCGCAGCGGTGGCAGATGGAGCGCTGCGCCGCAAAGCCGGTAATAAAGATCCTCGCGAAAGACACCGTCGGCAATCAGGCGGCGCAAGTCGCGGTGCGAGGCCGCAACAACCGATAGCTCCACCGGCACTGGTTTTTCGGCACCGAGCGGCATGACCTCATGTTCAGATAGCACTCGCAAAAGGCGGGTCTGCAAATGCAGCGGCATATCGCCAATTTCGTCAAGGAAGAGGGTGCCACCATCCGACTGCTGAATCAGGCCTTTGGCTCCCTTGCTACGCCCGCCCGTGAAACTGCCCGCAACATAGCCGAACAGTTCGCTTTCGATCAGCGATTCCGGGATCGAGGCGCAATTTACAGCGATAAAAGATTTCGTTGAACGACTGCTCGAATCATGCAATGCCCGAGCGACGACTTCCTTGCCAGTACCCGTTTCACCATGCAAAAGAATATTGACTCTCTTATTGACCAGTCGCTTGGATTGGTCAATAAGGCGCTGCATCTGGCTGTCATTGCCGGCAAGACGATCAAGTGCTGGACAGGCTGCCTGTACGGTTTCGAGAACACACTGGTCACCGCCCGTACTACGACCTGGCGGGTGGCGAGGGGGCCTTGCCGCAGCATAAAATAGCTCGAGCCGGTGCGTGCTAAGCACAGCACGGTCACTGCTAGAGGCAGATCGGGCAATTTTCCAGATCTCATCCATCGTCCCCTTGAAGACATCAGAAAGCTGACGGCCAACTACCGGCACAAATGAACCATCGGCGGACATGGCCAGTAGAATTCGCCGGGCGACGCTGTTGGCGCCAACTATCACTCCGTCGTCATCAAACGCAAGCATGCAATTGCCGCTAATATCGACCAGCGCCCAGTCCACGCTGAGGCGAAGCAACCATCTATCGCTGAAGTAGCGAACAAAGTTCGCATCCTCAACCAACTGAGCGAACATTGTGGTCATGTGGCCAGCAAGGTGCTGGCTGGTCTTTTCGGAGGGAGAGGTGAGTGCCGAAATGTCGAGGACACCGATAAATTCGCCGGTCGGGTCGAACAGTGGGGCAGCTGTGCAGGTCAGGTTGATGTGCGTTGCGTCGAAATGATCTGTCTGGTGACAGGTAATCGGCACCCGCTCGACAATGCAGGTGCCAACGCCGCTGGTGCCGGAGTGCGGCTCCTTCCAGTCAGCACCGAGGCAAAGTCCGGAGTGCTTGAGCTCACGATCCCATTGGTCATTGCCAATGTAGTCAACGGCGACACCTTGGGCGTCGGTCAGCAATAACACGTAGCCAAGCGGCGAAACTCTTTTATACAACTGCTCCATGCCGGCACGGGCAACTCGCAAAAACGACTCGAGTTGTTCCTGGTGTTCGCGCAGGCCTGCTGCCTCCAGGACACGTGCTGGCTGAGTGTTGGAGGGATCCAGGCCGTGGTCGGTGACGCAGCGCCTCCACGAGCGGGTAATAATGTTGTCGTCGGCGACTCCTTTGACATGACGCGAAGTTCGCTTGATAACCTCGTTGATATGTTGGGTCTGAGTGTTCATTTCCATTGTCTCCTCTGAGAGGCTGAGTTTTATAGTCTGTCTTTTTGACAAGAGAAGCTCTCAGTGGCTTCCTGCACAAACTTTTACTTTTTTCTGAGGCGTTGCTGGGCCGCCCAAAACCCGAATTTAAGTCTATGACCTTTATCATACGAGCGCAAATGTTGCTCTGGAAACTTTACTGAGAGTCAAGTTGCAATGAACAGAACGGACTATCGCAACGATAGCGCCCT
Organism: uncultured Dechloromonas sp.; assembly: GCA_964459735.1. Lineage (GTDB taxonomy): Bacteria > Pseudomonadota > Gammaproteobacteria > Burkholderiales > Rhodocyclaceae > Azonexus. Next base: position 4,001 of record CAYWNX010000118.1, read on the forward strand.
CCAGGCAGCCAAATCATTTGTCAGGAGATTGCGCTGACAGATACATGATGTAGGCAACCAGTTGCCAGCGCTTCTCGGCAGAGAAGCCATTGCCCCAGGCCGGCATAATGTCGGCGCCACGCCGACCATGGGTGATAACTTTAAATAGCTCTTCTGGTTTGAGGTCTTTTCGCCCCTTGAAGGCCGCAACTTTGCCTCCGCTACCTTCGTGACCGTGACAATAGGCAGCGCAGTTGGCGCCAAAGCGAGTCTTGCCTGCAGCGATGCGGGCCTCATCTTCAAGATTGAACGGTGGAGGACCGTATTCGTTGGGTGTCGTGGCATCTTTTTCTGCAGAAACCGACGGGGGAGCTGCTGCCTGTACTGATAGAGAAGCGGATAGAAGGGCTGAGAGAAAGATCAGATATATCTTGGAAAGTCGATCCATTATTTGTTACCTCAATTTGGAAAAAAAACCGGGGGAGGCCGTACGGCCTCTCCCGGCCAAAGCTCAGGGAATGAGTCCTTTATTTACTCCAATGTAAATCCGATCAAAGCAGCCCCACCTGGTAAATTCTTGATTTCCGGGAAAGCGCCAGCCAGGAAACCCGGAGCGTGTGAGCCGAGGCCGGTCGGAATTGCAATGTATTGCTTGCCATTCACCGCATAGCTGACGGGACCGCCGCGAGACCCTGAACCGGCAGCGAAGGTCCAGAGCTCGTTGCCATTGTCAGCATCGAAGGCATATAGGTTGCCGCGCATGTCTCCGGTGAAGACCAAGCCGCTGCCGGTGGTCAGCACGCTACTCATCGGCGGCAGGTCAAAGCGCTTCTTCCACTTGACTTTACCGGTGATCGGCTCGAAGGCGGCGAGGTAGCCGTCACCGTTCTTGCCTGGCGGGTTGACCAGGGTAATTTCCGAAAGGCCGAGCGAGAGGCCGCTGATCGACGCGACTTCTTCCTGTTTGGCGCCGGTCACCGTGTTGCAAACCTCCATGCCATGCGAGTACCAGAGCTTCGTGTTCGGGTTGTAGGCGCCGTGATTCCAGCTGCGTGCACCGAGAAGGTTCGGACAGAACAGCTTCTGCTTGCCAACCTCGGGATAGTTCGGACTGCCGATCGCACCGGTCTTCGGATCAATACCGCTTGTCCAGTTCTGATTTTCGGCATACTGCCAGACGTTCTCAAGCTTGCCGTTGTCCTTGTCCATAACGAAGACAAAGCCGCTCTTGTTGAGATGAACCAGAACATCCTTACCGTTGTGCGGGACCATCAGTGCCTCATAAGCTGAGTCGAAGTCCCACGCATCGTTCGGGATTTCCTGACGGTGCCACTTGATCTTGCCGGTCTTTGGGTTAAGCGCCAGCAGCGTGGAGGTATAAAGATTGTTGCCCATGCGTTCGTCGCGGTAATAGTCGGGTGCAGCGTTGCTGGTGCCAATGTAGATCGTGTCGCTTCGCGGATCATAAGTGCCTGGCATCCAGGCGCTACCGCCGCCTTTCTTGCGACTGTCACCCGGCCAGCTTTTCGGGTCGTCCTTCGGAATCTCGAAAGTCCACACCCGTTTGCCGGTATCGGCATTGACGGCGAAAATCTTGCCGAGGATCGGCTGATCACCGCCGGTGGTGCCACCGAACAGAACGTCGCCAGCCAGTTGTGGCGGTGAAGAGAAGAGGGCGCCGTACTCGTCCTTGAAAACGGTCAATTGTGTCGACCAAAGTTCTTTGCCCGATTTTTGATCGAGTGCTACGAAGCGACCGTCAAGGGTGCCGATAAACACCTTGCCTCGGCCGACCGTAACCCCACGGCTTGCGGCTGCATAAAAGACTTCTTTTGATAGAGGATCGAGCTTGGCTGCGTAATGCCAGATTGTTTTTCCTGTTGCCGCATCGATTGCCCAGACATTGTTGTCGGCGGAGATGGTGTACATCACGCCATCGACGACGATCGGGGTTGCCTGCAGGCCGTGCGTGATATTGCCAGGCTGATGAATCCAGGCCACTTTGAGTTTCTTGACGTTACTTTTGTTGATCTGTTCCAACGGCGAAAAACGCCATGCGTTATAGCTGCGGTGATATTGGGGCCAGTTATTCGGGTCGTCGTAGCCGGGGCCTGTTTGCGCGGTTGCCGGAGCAGCCAGGAACACCGACAGCGTCGAAAGCGTGGTCAGGGCAATTTTATTTACGGTTGTGCGGAACTGCTTATGTTCGGTTTTCATCAGTTGAGTCTCCATTTTCTGAAATAAGTGCCAAGGAGTAGCGTTCCATGGCTGGATGGTCTGAATGACAGGCAGATCAGAAAGTAAAGTTGATACCGGCGTTAACCAGTGTTGATTTTTCGCCTACTGCGGGAATCCCGGCAGCGACGATGCTGGTCTTGATGGTTGCCTCAGAGCCGGCATCGACATAGGCCATCTGGATGTAAAGGGTGGTGTCTGGCCTTATTGCAAAATCGTTGCTCAGGACCAGGTTGCGGGTGTGATCATTCTTGTTGCGCTGGTCTTTGTTGTCGTAATACGCGACCGTTGCCGTGTTTTGAGGGTGCCACTTCCAATCAACGCCCGCGCTCACGGCATTGACGTTCGATACGTTGGCGCCGGTATTCAGTTCGTTCTTGGCATTCAGATAATTTCCTTTAAAGGTGAAGTCACCGAAAGGAAACGCTACCCCAAGCCCGGAGTGGGTCACATTGTTGTTGGCAGTCTTCTCGTCCTTAATGATCTGGTACGAGGCAGAGAGGATCAATGGACCGGTGTAAGTCGCGCCAAGTGCGAAGGCGCTATTGGTTTCCAGGCTTCCATCTTTTCCGCCCAGCGCCCACAGCACACCAAAGTTGACCGGCCCCAGGGTATGACGGTATTGAATAGCATTGCTGAAGAAAATGCCGACATCGTTATTGGTGTTGCGCTCGGTACCCGGCCCGCCTGCAGTTGCGGCATATTGGTTGTAGGCCCAAGCGTAAAGGTTGGAGAACTGCTCCTTAAATGCCCTTGGTTCAGTCCCGATATGGGCCAGCAGTGCCGGACCATATTGGCGACCAAGCGTGACACTTCCCCAATCACCGCTCAAGCCAAGATTTGACTGGCGACGGAAAAGTTTGTTGCCAGTACCTTCGGCATCACCGGTGCCATGAAAATTGCCATTGTTCGTATCGTAATGCGCTTCGAGATTAAAGAAGCCATTCAGGCCGTTACCAAGATCTCGGTTTCCTTTGAAGCCGAGAATGGACTGACGTATGCCGCTCGTTTCCAATGAAGTCTTGCTGTCTCCTTGATCTGTCTTGCTCTGATAAAGCACGCCGACATCAATAATCCCGTAGATTGATACGCTGTTTTCGGCCGCTTCCGACAGCGGTGCAGTTAGCAGCATTAGCGTCGCTGCGGCTATCGTGGTTAGCCTTGGAAAGCTGCCTCGAACACAGGCACCGCACGAATTACTTTTAGTAACAGTCATTGTCCCCTCCGGTTTTTACTGCTTAATAATTAATGGGTTAACGCAATGCCATTTGGTGCGGCATATTCGTTAGCGGAGACAACAGCAGAGTCCGTGCCAGCTTTGAAAATCCTTGTAAATACGTGGAATCCAGGGCTTTTCTCTCAATTTTTGGCTGAATTTGCGTGTAACAGCTGTAGCTGTGCAACAGCGCTACCTGCGACAGCTGTCTATCGAGAGCGAAGAAACGGAGAAATCCGCGTCAGGTGACGACGCTCAAAATTACAAGGCGTTCTTTTTCCTTGGCTGTTTTTTGGTGGATACGGGTGCGGCAATGAAGATGTCTACAAGGGGGTATCACTCCCAAAGCCAATCCCGGGGCAGGGCAATCTAAAAACACCACAAAGGACGACCCGCTCTGCATGGCGTGGGCATGCCTCTTGCTGATACACGCTCCGTGATGGGAGCCACTGCGTTGCGACACATGACGTAGCAGCTCACCAAAATGAGCATCGAGAGACATGGAGAAATCAGAAAAGAAAGAAACCAGCGAAGAACTC
>CAYWNX010000119.1:0-7725 GCA_964459735.1 uncultured Dechloromonas sp.
AAAAAGCAGCTATAAGAAGGGCTGTTTTAATCCATTCTGTCGTTCCCGCACAGGCGGGAACCCTTGAGAATCAAGGTGCTGGATCCCCGCCTGCGCGGGGATGACGAATTAATCAGCAACGCCCTGATTCCGTAATCTGGATCTCAAGCGTGATCGCCCGGCGATCTCAGCTTTCCTTGAAAGCCCGATTGAAGCTGTCGATGATCGGATCGAACAGATAACGCATGGCGCTGCGCTGGCCGGCGGCGATTTCCACCTGGGCCAGCATGCCCGGGATCAGCAGGCCACGCTCGACCTTGGCCAGCTCCTCCGGGCCGATCTCGATACGCGCCTTGTAATAGCTCAGGCCCGGCGGATGCTCATCGCGGAAGGTGCTGCCGGAAACCTGCACCACCTTGCCGAGCAGCGTGATGTGCGAGCGCGCCTTGTAGGCGGTGAGGCGTACCCGGGCGTCGCGGCCGGGCAACACGACATCAATGTCGTCGGGCAACACGCGCGCTTCGACGAGCAGCGGCTCGGCATCCGGCACCACGTCGAGCAGCGCCCCGCCGGGCGGCACGACACCGCCCACGGTCGTATATTTGAGGCCATTCACCACGCCATCCTGCGGCGCGACGATATGCGTCCGGGCCAGCCGGTCGCGCGCCACCGCCGCCCGCTCGCCAGCCGCAGCGGCGGCATCCTGGGCGCGGCGCAGTTCTTCGAGCAGGCTGCCCATCCAGTCGTTCCTGAGCTTGCTGATCGCTACTTCGGTATCAGCGATACGTTGCCTGGCCCGGGCGATCTCGGCCGAGTTCTCACCCAGCCGGGCCGCACTGTCGGCGCGCTGGCTCTGCAATTGCAGCAGGCGTGGCCGGGAGATGAAATTCTGCTCATAGAGGCGCTGGTTCAGCTTGCTCTCTTCCTCGGCATTGGCCCGTAATTCGCCCAGCGCCGTGCCTTTCGCTTCCCAGCTCTGCATTTCGCCGCGAATGCCGGCGAGGCGGGCCGTCAGGCCGGCCAGTTCCTTGGCCAGGGCCTGCCGGCGCGATTCGAACAGGCGCAGCTGGGCCATTGCACTCGGCGAATTCGCTACCGCCGCTGGCGGCTGGTAGGCATGGCCATCGCGTTCGGCTTGCAAGCGGCCGACCAGCGCCGTCTGGGCGGCCAGTTCGGTTTCGGCAATGCCAAGCTGGGCCTTGGCCTCGGTCTCCTCCAGGCGCATTAGCGCGGTGCCGGCTTTGACGCGCTCCCCTTCGCGCACCATGATGGCCTGGATGATGCCGCCCTCAAGGTGCTGAATGGTCTTCACCCGCCCCAGCGGAATCACCTCACCGGTGGCAATGGCGGCAGCATTGAGCTCGGCGAACCAGCCCCAAATCAGGAAAAAACCGATGAATACTGTCGTCAGCAGATAAAAAAGTCGGCTGTCGAGGCGTGTATCGACTGGAATACGGGGCGCAGCCCCGAGCATGGTTTCAGACCCCGACACGTTTCACCTCACTCAACGGCCGCACCGGCGCCGGCGGCTGGACCTTGGCCAGGACCTCATCGCGCGGCCCGAAATGCTGCAACTGCCCATCGACCATTACCGCCAGCAAGTCGGCGCCGGCCAGGGCGGAAGGTCGATGGCTAATCATGACGATGGTCGAACCAGCGGCCCGGGCGCTGTTAACCGCCTTGAGCAGCGCCGCCTCGCCCTCGTTATCGAGACTGGAATTGGGTTCATCGAGCACGATCAGACGCGGCTGCCGGAACAGCGCACGGGCCAGTCCGATACGCTGGCGCTGGCCGCCCGACAGCGTCGCGCCGCCGGAACCGATCTCGGTGTCGTAAGCCTTGGGCAGGCGCAGGATCAACTCGTGGCAACCGGCCATCTGCGCCGCCGCCACGACCTCGGCATCATCAGCCGGAGCGAAGCGGGCGATATTGGCGCGGACGCTGCCGGCGAACAGATCGACATCCTGCGGCAGGTAACCGCAATGGCGGCCGAATTCCGTTCGGTTCGAGACAAAGACATCGGCACCGTCGAGCCGCACCGAACCGGAGCGCGGCTGCCAGACGCCGCAGATCAATTTGGCCAGAGTCGATTTGCCGGCGGCGGACGGGCCGATCAGCCCCAGCCAGCTTCCCGGCTCGAGGCTGAAGCTGATGCCCTTGAGGGTCTGCTGCTCGGCACCGGGCGGGCCATAGACTAGACGTTCGATGCTCAGTCGACCGCTCGGCACGGGTAGCGACATGGTCGATTCGGCCCGGGGAAAACGTTCCAGCGCCAGGTTGAGACGAGTAATCGCAGTGCGCGTCGAGACCAGGCCTTTCCAGGCACCAATCATCGTCTCCAGCGGCGCCAGGCCGCGCGCCGCCAGAATGCCGACTGCCACCATGGCGCCGATCGTGATCTGGTCGTGGATGGCAAACCAGGCGCCGACCGCGGCGAGCAGCAGGCTCAACATCAGGCGGACGCCCTTGGCCATACCCGCCAGGTGCGCGGCGCGATCGCCGGCCTGACTGGCAACGCCCATCGCCTGAGATTGGGCAATCTGCCAGTAATCCCGCATCGCGGCACGCATCCCCATCGCCTCGACCACCTCGGCATTCTGCACCACGGCGTCGATCCGCCGCTGGGCGCTGAACCCGGCTTCGCCGGCGGCTCGCAGCAGTTGGCCAGTCAGGCTTTCAGTCGCCAGGGCGACGCCGAGCAGCACCACCATGCCGAATAGCATGGTGTGACCAAGCCCGGGGTGCATGGCATAGACCATGGCCAGAAATAGTGGCGCCTGCGGTGCATCAAACAGCGTGACCAGACCCTGCTGGCCGCTGATGAAGGAGCGTACGGTCTGCAGGTCACGCATGGCCTGGCCATTCGGTTCGGCCATCCGGGCGGAGTAGGCAATCGAGGCATCGAGCAGGCGCGGCCCGAGTGCCAGGGCATAGGCGTTGCCGATGCGCAGCAACATGCGGCTGCGCAGGGTATCGACCAGCGCCGACAAGGTGAGCGCGATGGCGACAATCAGCGTCAGCAGCCACAGGGTATCGGCGCTGCGCGAGCTCAGCACCCGGTCATAGACCTGCAGCGAATAGAGCGGCAGGGCAAAAAGCAGCAGGTTGATTACCGTGCTGGCGATGCCCACCGTGATCAGCGAGCGCCGTTCGAGGTCGGCAAGCGCCGGCGAGTGAAACAGGACGGCAAGAGCGTTAAACATCAATGGCTGGTTCTAGCTGGAGCCGTCTTCACCGCTCCCCTTTTTGGTTACATTGCAGCAATTCAAGACAAGCCCCTGTGCCTTGACCCATCGGGCACAGGGGCGCAGTCGGGGCCGGCGGGGCGGGATGCCTCCCCGGCCGGCCGCATCAGATGATGGAAAAGTCGGCTCTGGTAACGGCAGTGCCCGCCGTCAACTGGGCGAACTGCAGCGCCGCCACGCTACCTGTGCCGTCGGCATCAAAATAGAGCGCGCCGCTCGCCTTGTCATAAACAACCCGGTCGCTGGAATCGTGCGCCGCGGCGCCGATGTAAAAGGCGGACGAACTCAGGCTGCCGGTTGAAAGGCCGGTGAAGAAGGCGTTCTCCAGCTGGATGGTGTCGTCGACCGCCAGGAAGTCGGTGATCGTGTCGACGCCGCTGCTGATCGCTGTATCGAAGACGAAGGTGTCGCGGCCGGTGCCGCCGGTCAATATGTCAGCACCCTCCTTGCCGTACAGCTTGTCGTTGCCGCTACCGCCATCGAGCTTGTCATTACCACCGAGGCCGATCAGTACATCGCTGCCGCCGAGACCGACGATATAGTCGACACCGGCGCTGCCGGTCAGGGAATCGGCGCCCGCCGTACCGCTCAGGGTGGGCTGGTTCGTCGGCGGCGGCGTCACCGGTGGCGGAGTAGTCCCACCGCTGGCCACCGGGTCCATCAGGTCGAGCTTGACGTTCTTGGTGCCGATGGTGGCCAGTTGGGTAGTGGTCGCGAAACCCGTGCCCGAAAAGGTAACCGTGTAGGTGCCGGCACTGAGATTGAGATCATAGCCGCCGGCCGGCGCCGACGTCGTCGTGGTCGTCACGCCGCTGCTGTTGTTGCGGGCGCTGATCGTGAAGTTGCTCAGGCCTTCGCCGGGGTCATAAAACTTGTCGCCGTCCAGGTCGTCGAAGGTCACGCCGGTCAGGAAGGGAGTCGTCGCCGTACTGGCGAAATCCTGGGTCACGAAAGCGCCTTCATAGCTGCCATACTGCCCAACCTCGAAGCCGACACCGATTTCGCGGTAGCTGTCGTTGAGGATGTTGGCACGGTGGCCCGCCGAGTTCATCAGATTGGTATGCAGCAGCAGAACCTCATCCTGCAGGCCGGCCGGGGTGCGGGTGCTCGCCCAGGCGATGTTCTCGCCCCAGGACCAGGAGCCGCTGAAGGTATAGCCGGCCGCCGTCATGCGCGCACCGGGGTCCGAGCCGCCCGATCCGGTATGGGAAAAGGTATCGGTCGAAATCATCCAGCTACTGTGATTCTCGGCCGCCGTATTGAGGTTGCTGTCGAAGGCGAGTGGCTGGGCACCCACCTTGGCGCGTTCGGCGTTGACGAGTTCAAGCATGTACTGCTCATAAGCATTGGCTTGCGACATGGGCGCTAATCCTATCTTGGTGAAGTGAATTTCAAGAGGGCGAACCAAGCCGGCCAGGCATGCCACGCACCTCTCTTCGTACCGCTCTCAAGCCTTCTTCACAGCTATTTATTTCCCAAGGCAGCGGGGCGATTAAATACTGGTTTTTTGAGTGCCGCAATCCGCCGGAGCGGCTTAAAAATGCCATTTACGTTTATTTATCCGGAGAAATTATGCACTTGGCGTTAGTGAAAAACTGGCCTGACGTTTCCCGCCATTGCGTCGCAATGGTTTGCAGAAAATGGCCCCCGCCGGCTTTCCGGATGAAGGTTTTTGCTGCGGTCAACGCTAAAAACTTGTCGTTTTTTAGCGAATCACTACTCGAGCGTGGCTGCCCGTTCCACAAACGCCGGAGAGACTCGCCGAAAACCCAGCCGTTGTTAACCCAGCCTTAAGTTTGGCCTAATCCGCTGTTAAGACTCGTTCTCTACACTCCTTCGCCATGAACACGACAAGGAGAACAACGATGCGAGCCCTCCCCGCCCTGTGCCTGCTGCTGGCCAGCTTCGCCAGCCAAGCCGAAACGCCGCAACAGATAGGCCAAACTTATGCCGCCGAAGCAACGGCCCGGCAAGCCAGTTTTACGCCTGCCGCCAGGCGTGGCGAGGAACTTTTCCGTCAGCGTTTCAGCAATAACGCCAAGATGCCGGCCTGTACCAGTTGCCATACCGACAGCCCGCTCAACGCCGGCCAGCACGCGATCACCGGCAAATCCATCCGGCCGCTGGCGGTGGTGGCCAATGCCGAGCGTTTTACCGACCCGGCGAAAGTGGAAAAGTGGTTTGGCCGCAACTGCAAGGAAGTCGTCGGCCGCGCCTGCACGCCGGCCGAGAAGGCCGATTTTGTCACCTACATGAGCGAGGTACGCTGAGATGAAACGCATTGCCCTGACGCTACTTATTGGCATAACCCTGCCCGCCTTCGCCGACCGCCTGCCGCTCCCGACCAGCACGCCGGCCAGTTACAAGGCTGAGTGCGGCAGTTGCCATCTGGCTTTTCCACCCGCTCTGCTTTCAGCCAACGACTGGCGACGCACCATTGGTAGCCTGAACGACCACTTCGGCACCGATGCTGCGGTCGACGGCAAAAATGGGCAGGAAATCATTACCTTCCTTGAACGCTACGCCGGCGACGCGGGCAAACTGGGTAGCGCTGGCGAGCCGCCGCGCCTCACCCGGACGGCCCGCTTCATCCGCAAGCATGAGGAAATTTCAGCAAAATACTGGAAAGACCCGCGCATCAAATCGGCGGCCAATTGCGAAGCCTGCCATCGCGGCGCTGCCCAGGGAAATTTCAGCGAACACGACATCAGCATTCCCGAGCTGCGGAGATAAATCATGCAAAAAATTCTTGTCTGGGACTGGCCGGTACGCATCGGCCACTGGCTGATGGTCGGCGGCTTTGTGCTGGCCTGGCTGACGGCGGAAAGCGAAACCTTCCGTCTGGTGCATGCTGTTTCAGGCGGCGTCGTGCTCGCTGTCGCCACCTTCCGGCTGCCCTGGGGCTTCATCGGCAGCCGCTATGCCCGCTTCGTTGATTTCGTTCGCGGCCCAAGCGCTGTCAAGGACTACGCCAGCAGCCTGCTCAAACTGGAACCAGCACATCACGTCGGCCACAATCCCGCCGGTGGCTGGGCCATTGTGCTACTACTTGCTCTCGGCATTCTGACCGGCTTTTCCGGCTGGGCAATCTACAACGACATCGGCGGTCATCTGCTGGAGGAACTGCATGAAGGCCTGGCCTCAGGCATGCTGACGGTCGTCTTCATTCATCTGATCGGGGTTTTTTCCGGCAGCCTGCTGCATGGTGAAAATCTGGTCCCGGCCATGCTGACCGGCCACAAACAAGGTAGGCCGGAACAAGCCATTCCATCGGCCCGCCCGCTCGCAGCTATCCTGCTGCTGCTCTGGGTCGGCGCCGCCAGCTGGTGGATAGCCAGCTGATAGAATCCGGCCATGCGCATACTGCTTGTCGAAGATGATCCTCAACTGGGCGACGGCCTGACCATCGGCCTGCGCCAGGCCGGTTTTGCGGTCGACTGGCTAAAAGACGGCAATTCCGCTGATCAGGCGCTGCAATCGGAAACCTTCGATTTCGTCGTGCTCGATCTCGGTTTGCCGCGACTTTCCGGTATGGAGGTTTTGACCCGCGCCCGCAGCCGCGGCCAGCACATGCCGATCCTGATTCTGACGGCGCGTGATGCCACCGGCGAGAAGGTTGCCGGCCTCGATGCCGGGGCAGACGATTACCTCGTCAAGCCGATTGATCTCGACGAACTAACCGCCCGCATTCGTGCTCTGACCCGGCGCAGTGCCGGTCGCGCCGAGCCGTTGCTGATCCACGGCGAGTTCACCCTCGACCCGGCGGCGCATACGCTTACGCAGGCCGGGCTGGTTGTGGAGCTGTCGAGCCGAGAGTTTTCCTTGCTGCAAATGCTGCTCGAAAACGCCGGCCGCGTGCTGACCCGCACCCAGCTCGAACAATCCATTTACGGCTGGCGCGACGAACCGGACAGCAATGCCCTCGAAGTGCACATTCACCACCTGCGCAAAAAACTGGGCAGCGATTTGATCCGCACCCTGCGCGGCGTCGGTTACACCATCGCCAAATGACCACCGCCTGGTTCTCCCTGCGCCGCCGCCTGCTTGGGTTGCTGCTCGGCGGCGTGGCTGCCGCCTGGCTGGTGACCATGGTTTTCAGCTACATCGATGCGCATCACGAAGTCGATGAACTCTTCGACGCCCAGCTCGCCCAGGCAGCGCAAACCCTGCTTGCGCTGGCCAGCCACGATGATGGGGAATACATCGAAGACCTCGGCGATGTCGCCCATAAATACCAGCGCCGCCTGCGTTTCCAGATCTGGCGGGCCGACGGCAAGCTGCTGATGCGCTCGAATAATGCCCCGGAAACGCCGTTGACCGCAGCAATCGGCTTTTCCGAAGCAAGCGGCGATGGCGAACACTGGCGCTACTTCAGCCAGTGGAATGAAGAACGCAGCCTGCAGGTGCAGGTCAGCGAAAACCACCATATCCGCGACGACCTGATCGGCCACATCGCCTGGCGGCTGCTCCTGCCCGCCCTCTTCGGCCTGCCGCTGATCGG
>CAYWNX010000120.1:0-7673 GCA_964459735.1 uncultured Dechloromonas sp.
CCAGCACTTGCTTGACGTAAATGCGGGTCGGCGCCATGACCACGTCGGCCAGCGTGCGCGCTTTTCCGTCGACTTCGTCAAACTTGGCGTTCATGTCCGGATTGGAGCGCTCGATGATCTTGCGAACCAGCGAGTAGCCGTTCGAGTGGGCGCCAGAAGAAGCCAGACCGAGGACCACGTCGCCCGGGGCAATCGACTTGCCGTCGATGGCCTTCGACTTTTCGACAACGCCGACCGCAAAACCGGCCAGATCGTATTCGCCGGCCGGGTACATGCCCGGCATTTCGGCGGTTTCGCCGCCGATCAGCGCGCAGCCAGCCAGTTCGCAACCCTTGGCAATGCCGCCGACAACGCTGGGGGCGGTCTCGACATCAAGCTTGCCACAGGCAAAGTAATCGAGGAAAAACAGCGATTCGGCGCCGAGCACCAGAATGTCATTGACGCTCATGGCGACCAGATCCTGGCCGACGGTGTCGTGGCGGTTCAGATCGAAGGCCAGACGCAGCTTGGTACCAACGCCATCGGTGCCGGAAACCAGCACCGGCTCCTTGTAGCGCTTCGGCACTTCAAACAAGGCGCCAAAACCGCCAATACCACCCAGCACGCCTTCGCGCAGGGTTTTTCTGGCCAGCGGCTTGATACGTTCAACAAGAGCATCACCCGCATCGATATCGACGCCGGCATCACGGTAGGAGAGGGAAGTGTTCTGGGTCATGGTCCGTTAGGCTCGCCGTGAAGGGCGAATATCAGCGATGAAAAAACAGGATTTTACCCGAAAGCGCCGGGCGACCCTAACCGGGCCACCGGCAAGGGAATTCATCCCGCCACCAAGCTTTGGCTTCCCCGAATGCTGCGTGCAGTAATTCATTTTTTCTCAAGCTTTTTGCCTGATTTCCCAGAACTCGGCTCAGAGCATGGTGAAAACGCTGGCTTCTCAGCTGCCGCCCGCCTATTAAAAAGCAATATAGGCAATTGCTGCGGTCAACCGGAAAAAAGGCGAAAAGCGCACATCGCTCCGGAGGAAATATCCACCTACCTGAAAGCGGGTACTGAAAATACATTGAAGTAATGATGATTCCGGCATGCCTTGATCCGCAGAATTTCAGAGTAACAACAAGCAGCCTTGATCAAGGCTAATTCAGGCGCTGACATCGACAGAAGAATCAAAAACTGTTGTCGTCAGCAGCAAAGTTGCAAAAAGTCTGCACCACCGAAAGCCTGACGCTGACAAGCAACCGATGCGCAATGTGCTTAAACGAAAGGAATATCATGAAATTGAATCGTATTCTTGCAATCGCAACGCTGGCGATTGTTTCATTCTCGACGAATGTCGCATTCGCAGACGCCGAGAAGGAAAAGAAACAGGCTGAAATTCAGGCCTCCGTTGAACAAACGCTGACTGATTTCTACAAGGCGAGCCCAAAACTCAAGGAGGCGGTCAAAAATGCGCCGGGCTATGGCGTGTTCACCACCTACGGTTTGAGCTTTCTGGTCGGCGGCGGTGGCGGCACGGGCCTGGTGCATGACAGCAAGGCCAAGAAAGACACCTACATGAACCTCGCGCAGGCGAGCGCCGGATTGCAGATCGGCGCCGCGGAAACTCGCTATCTGTTTGTGTTCAAGGATGCGAAAGCCATGCAGAGTTTCATCGAATCGGGCTGGGAAGCCGGAGCCGAAGGCGGAGCGGGGGCCGGCGCAGGCAAGAAATCAGCAGGCGGCACGGTCGGACAATTCACCGGCGGCAAGCTCTACAGCCTGACAAAGACAGGATTCCAGGCGGGCGGCGCAGTTGCCGGCACGAAGTTCTGGAAAGATAAAGAGCTGAACAACTAAGCCAGCCTATGCAGCAAGCGGCCCCAGGCGGGCGCGGCGTGGTGAGGCTTTAGTTACCACGCCGGCTGCTGCATAGATTTCCGGCGCTCATTTCGCCAGTTTTGGCGAAACGGCAATGGCAGGGAAGGCGTAGGTAAGCCATTTGGCAAACCTGCCCGCCATGGGCGTCGCGACGGGCAGACCTCCTCCCGCCCGCTGAAAACAGGGTCGATTTCAGGACAAATGCTAAAATCGCGCCCCCTGTTTCATTCCGATGTCCCGATGCGCCAGCTGATTCTTGATTTGCTGCCCGACAGCCCTCCGACGCTAGACAATTTTGTCCCCGGCGGCAATGCGGAAACCGTTAACGCGCTGACTGAGTGGCTGGCCGGCGGACATCGCGACACTTCGTTCTGTCTTTATGGCGAATCCGGCTGCGGCCGTTCTCACCTGCTGCTGGCCAGTGATTTCGACCATGTTGATGCAGACCGAAATCCTTCGCTGAAGGGCGTTGCCGACGTTGCCGAATTGGCGGTGGACAACGTGGACATGCTGAATACCGACGGCCAGATCGCCCTCTTCAACCATTTCAACCGCCTGAAAATGGCCGGAGGCCGCCTGTTGACCGCAGCAGCGCAACCACCGGCGCACCTCGCCCTGCGCGAAGACCTGCGGACCCGTCTGGGTTCCGGTCTGATCTACCGACTACAGCCACTGAGCGACGCTGAAAAGGCCGAAGCAATTGCCGCCCAGGCCAAGGAACGTGCCCTCAAGCTGTCGCCGGAAGCGATCAATTACCTGCTGCGCCACGCCCCACGCGACATGCGCACGCTGTCGATGCTGGTCGTCGCCCTCGACCAATACACGCTCGAACAAAAACGCGCCGTCACGCTACCGCTGCTGCGCGAACTACTCAATATGGAACATTCGCAATGAATCTCGCCCTTTTTGACCTCGACAACACCCTGCTCAGCGGCGATTCCGATTTTGAATGGGCGCAATTCCTGATCAGCAAAGGCGTCGTCGACCGCGAGTTGCAGGAAGCCAAAAACATCCAGTTTTACGAGCAGTACAAGGCCGGCACGCTCGACATCTACGAATTCCTGATTTTCCAGCTCGCCCCGCTGACCCGCCATTCCCGCGCCGAACTGGATGCCTGGCACCGTGAATACATGGCCAAACACATTCGCCCGATCATCGGCGAAAAAGCCCGCGGCCTCGTCCAGCAACATCTGGCCAATGGCGACCTGTGCGCCATCGTCACCGCCACCAACAGCTTCGTCACCGGCCCGATTGCCCGTGAATTGGGCATTCCGCACCTGATCGGCACGATTGCTGCGGTCAACCCGGAAAATGGGGCATTTTCCGGTGGACCGCGCGGCACGCCAGCCTTCCGCGAGGGCAAGATCGAACGCGTCGAGGCCTGGCTGGAAGCGCTCGGCCTGTGCTGGGGCAGTTTCGACGACAGCTACTTCTACAGCGATTCGCATAACGACCTGCCGCTGATGGGCAAGGTCAAGACGCCGGTAGCGGTTGACCCGGACGACAAACTGCGCCAGCAAAGCAGCGAAATGGGCTGGAAAATCATCACTTTGCGGTAGAATCCGCATTTTTCCGCAGCGTCTCCAAACGCTCACTGAACGGTAATCCGTGATTCGCAAACTCATTTCCCGCGTTTTCGGCGGCAAGAAGCCGACGGCCAGCCACCACGAACCCGCTGTCATTCCCGTCTCCACCCACGGCATCACCCGCGACCGCATCAGCAGCGGCAGTCGGCGCGTCTGCGAAACCCTGCAGCAGCATGGCCACAAGGCTTATGTCGTCGGCGGCGCGGTGCGCGACCTGCTGATTGGCGCCGATCCCAAGGATTTCGACATCGCCACCGATGCAACCCCGGAAGAAGTGCGCCGCCACTTCCGGCGCGCCCGCATCATCGGCCGCCGCTTCCAGATCGTGCATGTGATGATGGGTCAGGAAACGCTGGAAGTAACCACTTTCCGCGGCACGCTGGACGAGAAGACGAAAACCGACGAACACGGCCGCGTCCTGCATGACAACGTTTTCGGCAGCCACGCCGAAGATGCCGCCCGCCGCGATTTCACCGCCAATGCGCTGTATTACGACCCGACCACCGAAGCGGTAATCGACTATCACCACGGCGTTGCCGACCTCAAGCAAAAAACCTTGCGCATGATCGGCGAGCCGCGTGCCCGCTACCGCGAAGATCCGGTCCGCATGCTGCGCGCCGCGCGCCTCGCCGCCAAGCTCGGCCTGATGATCGATCCGGCGGCGAAAAAGCCAATCCGCGAAATGGCCGTCCTGCTGGAAAACGTCCCGGCTGCCCGCCTCTTTGACGAAATGCTCAAGCTGCTGACTTGCGGCCACTCGGTCAAATGCATTACCCAATTACGCGACGAAGGCCTGCACCACGGCCTGTTGCCGCTGCTGGATGTCATTCTCGAACAGCCAATGGGCGAAAAATTCGTCATGCTGGCGCTGGCCAATACCGACGACCGGGTGCGCCAGGGCAAGGGCACTTCGCCCGGCTTCCTGTTCGCCACGCTGCTCTGGCACGAAGTGCTGGCCCATTGGGAAAAGCTCAAGACCAAGGGCGAAGCGAAGATTCCGGCGCTCTATCAGGCGATGGATACCGTGCTTGACGTGCAGGCCGAAAAACTGGCCATAACGCGCCGCATCATCGGCGATATCAAGGACATCTGGGCCCTGCAACCGCGCTTCGAAGCCCGGGCCGGCAAGCGCCCCTACGCCCTGCTCGAACAACCACGTTTCCGCGCCGGTTACGACTTCCTGCTGCTCCGTGCCGAATCCGGCGAAGTCGACATGGAGCTGGCCGAATGGTGGACGGACTTCCAGAATGCCGACGGTGCCAAGCGTGGAGAAATGCTGATGCCGGAACAGGCTGCCGACAAAAAACGCCGCCGGCGCCGCAAAAAACCTGCTGATTCCGGCGTCGACCGCGCCCCGAAGGAAGTCCCCTTGGCGGGCAGCAGCGCCGAATGAACATCGCCTACGTCGCACTGGGGGCCAATCTCGGCGACCCAAGCGCCACCATCCGCGCTGCCTTCGGGGCGCTCGCCAACCTGCCGGAAAGCCGGGTCACCCGCTGCTCCTCGCTCTATCGCACGGCGCCGGTCGGCATTACAGAACAGCCGGAATTCATCAATGCGGTCGCTGCCGTGGAAACAACGCTCGCTCCCGAATCCTTGCTCGATGCACTGCTCGACATCGAAGCCCGTTTCGGCCGCATCCGCGCCGAAAAAAACGGCCCGCGCACGCTGGATCTTGACCTGCTGCTCTACAACAACCAAGAGCTCAAGCTGCCCCGCCTGATCCTGCCGCACCCGCGCCTGCACCTGCGCGCCTTCGTGCTCTACCCGCTGGCCGAACTCGCGCCCGCTCTGCCGCTACCCGGTCGCGGCAGCCTTGCCGCCTGGCTGCCCGCCGTCGCCAATCAGGGCATCAGCCGACTGTGAATCTATTTGGTGTGCACATCCCCGTCCTCTGGCAGACGGTGGTTTTGCTGGCCTTGTCGAACGTCTTCATGACTTTCGCCTGGTATTCGCACCTCAAGCACCTCAACGAAAAGCCCTGGTGGATTGCGGCGCTGATTTCCTGGGGCATCGCCCTCTTCGAATACCTGATCCAGGTGCCAGCCAACCGTATCGGCCATAGCGAAATGAGCCTGGGCCAGCTGAAGATTTTGCAGGAAGTCATCACGCTGGCCGTCTTCGTGCCATTTGTCGTTTTTTATATGGACCAGCCGCTCAAGCTTGACTATTTGTGGGCCGCCCTGTGTATCCTTGGCGCCGTCTATTTCGTCTTCAGGACTTGAGCAAAGCCAACCATGTCTGCCCAAACCATTACTCGCCGCCTGACCCAGGCTGACCTCGCCAAGCTCTATCAGGCGGGCGAAAAAGTGGTCATGTTCACCTGTTACGACGCCAGTTTTGCCCGTCTGCTCGATGGCGCCGGGGTCGAAACACTTTTGATCGGCGATTCGCTGGGCAATGTCATTCAGGGTCACGACACGACGCTGCCAGTCACCGTCACCGATATTGCCTACCACACCGCCGCAGTCAAACGCGGCAGCGACCGCCCCTTCATCATTGCCGACATGCCTTTCGGCAGTTACCAGGAATCGCCGGAACAGGCCTTCCGCAATGCCGTCACCCTGATGGCAGCCGGTGCCCAGATGGTCAAGCTCGAAGGCGGCAAGGAAATGGCGGCGACCGTCGCTTTTCTCGTCCAGCGCGGCATTCCGGTCTGTGGTCACATCGGCCTGACACCGCAATCAGTGCACGCCCTGGGTGGCTACAAGGTGCAGGGCAAGGGCGAAGCCGCGGCCCAACGCCTGAAGGACGATGCGCTCGCCCTGCAAAACGCCGGCGCGACAATGATTGTTCTTGAAGCCATTCCGGCCGTGCTGGCCAGCGAAGTCACCACCAGCCTGCAGATCATCACCATCGGCATCGGCGCCGGCAAGGAGACCTCCGGCCAGGTCACGGTGCTGCACGATGCCTTCGATATTCCGCCGGGCAAAAAAGCCAAGTTCGTCCGCAACTTTATGGATGGCGCCAGCAGCATCCACGATGCCGCCTGCCGAGCCGTTGCCGCCATCAAGGATGGCAGCTACCCTGGCCCGGAACACACTTACGCTGCTTAACTGCTCCATCCGTCGTCCCCGCGCAGGCGGGGACCCAGATTGCTGCTGGATTCCCGCCTGAGCGGGAATGACGAATTGGGGCTCAACTCACCTCGTCTTGAAACCATGCAAATCCACTCCACCATAGCCGACCTGCGTACTGCTTTGAAAACTCGCGGCCGCGTCGTTTTTGTCCCGACCATGGGCAACCTGCACGCCGGCCACATCAGCCTGATGCAACAGGCCCGCGCCCACGGCGATACGGTGGTCGCCAGCATTTTCGTCAATCGCCTGCAATTCGGCCCGAACGAGGATTTCGACAAATATCCGCGTACCTTCCAGGGTGACTACGACAAGCTGACCGCCGCCGGCGTCGATATCCTGTTTGCCCCGACCGAAGCCGACCTCTATCCGGAGCCGCAGGAATATGTCGTCGAACCGCCGGCGATCCAGAACATCCTGGACGGCGAATTCCGTCCCGGCCATTTCCGTGGCGTCGCCACCGTCGTCCTCAAACTGTTCAATATCGTCCAGCCGCAGGTCGCTCTTTTCGGCAAGAAGGATTACCAGCAGTTGATGGTCATCCGCAACATGACGCGGCAACTCGCCTTGCCGATCGAAATCATCGGCGGTGAAACCGTGCGTACCGAAGATGGTCTAGCGCTTTCCTCGCGCAATGGCTATCTGTCGCCAGCAGAGCGCGCCGAAGCGCCCCGTCTTTATCGCGAACTAAACCTGATCCGTGACACCATCCGGGGCGGCGAAACCGACACCGTCAAACTGGAAAATGCCGCGATTTCCGAGTTGACCGCAGCCGGCTGGAAAACTGATTATGTTGCAGTGCGACAACAGTCCGACCTATCCATGCCAAAAGGCGTAGACGCCCCGCTGGTGGTACTTGCCGCCTCCCGCCTGGGAAGCACGCGGCTCATTGATAACATTGAGATTTAGCGAAGCCGACTTATCCATAATTACGCGCATTGACAGTAGGGAATTTGTCGCTACAATGCGCTTCCCCCAACTGTCTGGATGAGTGAAACCATGCAGAGAACGATGCTGAAATCCAAGTTGCACCGCGTGACGGCGACCCATGCCGACCTGCACTACGAGGGTTCCTGCGCCATTGATGAAGACCTGCTCGAAGCGGCAAACATCAAGGAATACGAACAGATCGACATCTGGAACGTAAATAACGGCG